>DATLKS010000759.1:0-6575 GCA_035538255.1 Terriglobales bacterium | reverse complement strand
CGGCCAGCGATCGTCCCAAGCAGCGCATAGCCGACGATGCCGATCAGCGCCACCGGAATCCCATGCACCACTGCGTAAGGACTGTGGTTCACGATGCCGCAGTCCCACCGGTCGTTGATGCTGCAGGGCGAAGGCTTGGTGTTGTAGTGTTCGCTCAACGCGAGTGCTGAAATAACAACTCCGGCGAGGCAGAAGATCACGATAAGAAAGGTGAGAATGTTTGGGGCTCTCATTAGTAAGCTCGATCTCAGCCTATGCTATAGCCGCTGAAACCATATGCATTCCCCTTATACCAGCTTGGTTGATCTCGTCATCGACGGTGCAACGCACGCGCTCCTTGGGCCCAGCAGCAAGCATCGAAACAAGCCAAAGAACGCGCGCAGAGAGTCGGCTGGGAGAACGCAAAACAAAGTCATCGCCTTCGATTGGCGTCTCGTCCTCCGACATGCTCAGACGAATCCTCGGGCCACTTGATTATGGTTGTCATCGTGCGCTCTCGCGATTACACCCCCGCCGTATAATCGCGACTGCCACTTTGACCATGCAAACGCGAACCGGTGTTCTTCTCTTGTTTCTGGCTGTTCTCTCTTCATTGCTGCACGCCCAGGATTCGCCTTCTTCGCCTGCCTGGAAGCGCGCGCAGCATCTGCGACATGGCATTAATGCGAGCGAGTGGTTTGCGCAATCGTCGGACTATAGCGTGCAGAGGCTCTCGACTTACACCACGATCGATGACATTGCTCTGATCCACAAGCTCGGATTCGATCACGTTCGGTTGAGTATCGATCCAGCGATCTTTGACTGTCGCGGGCAGTGGCAGGAATGCGAGCGGATCAAAGCGCTCGATGCGGTCGTTGCGAAGGCGGTGTCGGAGAACTTGGCGCTCATCATCGATCTTCATCCCAGCAGCGAATACAAGCATCGCATAGCGACAGACAACTCCGCCGCAGAAAGATTTCGACTGCTCTGGGCATCGATCGCTCAGCACTTTGGGTTATCAAACCCAGAGATGGTGATGTTCGAAATCATGAACGAGCCTGAGGACAGAGATCCATATCAGTGGTCAGGCATCGAGACTCGTGTTCTCGACGAGATCCGGCGCAAGGCGCCGCAGCATACGATTATCGTTTCGGGAATGCGATACTCGGACATTGGCGATCTCGTCCAGTTGCCTCAATTAAACGACGCGAACCTAATCTATAACTTCCACTACTACGAGCCTCATTTATTTACGCACCAGGGTGCAAGCTGGGGTGTCCCGTTTTGGATTAACCTACGAGATGTACCCTATCCGCTCACACCCGAGTCGATAGCCAAAGCCATTTCGGAACAGGATGACTCGCCGGCGAAGTGGGAGCTTACCGAAGCCGGATATGGACACTGGGATCGCGAGCGCATCACAGGAGAGATGCGCTTTGCCGCGGAGTGGGCCAAGGCTCATCACGTGCCGCTTACGTGCAACGAGTTCGGTGTATATCGGACCTTCTCCAATTCCGACGCCCGTGCGCGCTGGATCGAAGATGTCCGCACCGCGCTTGAAACAAACAACATTGGCTGGACGATGTGGGATTATCGCGGCGGTTTCGGCGTAGTCACGAAGCAGAATGGAAATACCGTGCCTGACGATCGACTTCTGCACGCACTAGGGTTGAAGTAATGGTGCAGCAGAGTTCCTGTCTGCATTGGATGCTATCTTAGAGATTGATTGCCGGAAGTGAGAACCTCAGCTGTGATGCCCAATCCAGAAACGCCTGAATCCCAGTCTGTCCCTGAAAGTGCCGAATCGTTCAGCGGCTTGCTTTCGCAATACGAACGTAGCAAGGCGCATCAACCGGAAAGTGGCAATCAGCTTGAAGGGACCGTCATCGCTGTTTCCGCGGATTCCGTGTTCCTCGACATCGGTTTCAAAACCGAAGGCATCCTGCCGCTCGCTGAATTCCAGCAGACAGGCGAGAAGGTGCAGCCAGGTGACCACGTGGTGGTCGCGATCAAGGGGCGTGATCCTGAAGGCTATTACCAGCTTTCCCGTTTTAAGATCGCAAGGCCAACGGACTGGGCTTCGCTGGAGCGCGCCTTCGCCGAGAAGTCCACAATTGTTGGAACGGTTATCCGTGTGGTTAAGGGTGGGCTGAGTGTTGATATCGGCGTTCGCGCCTTCATGCCAGCGTCGCGCAGCGGCGTTCGCGATGTTGCTGAGATGGAAAAGCTGGTCGAGCAGGAGATTCACTGTCGCATTATCAAGCTCGATGTCGCGGACGAAGATGTTGTCGTCGATCGGCGCATTGTCATCGAGGAAGAAGAGCGATCAGTCAAGGAGCGACGTTATTCGGAATTGAAAGAGGGTGACGTAGTGCGCGGGCAGGTACGAAGCCTTGCCGATTATGGAGCTTTTGTCGATCTTGGCGGAATCGATGGTCTGCTGCATGTAGGTGAGATCTCTTGGAGTCGAGTCAATAAGCCTGCGGAAGTTCTGACTATTGGCCAGGAGATCGAAGCCAAGGTCATAAAGATTGAATCGGACAAGCGTCGCATCGCGCTCAGCATGAAACAGATGCAGCCGCATCCCTGGGAGTCGGTGGGCGGCAAATATAAGCCGGGTGATCGGGTACGGGGCGCGGTCACGAGGCTTATGGATTTTGGGGCTTTCGTAGAGCTCGAACCCGGCGTGGAAGGGTTGATCCACGTTTCAGAAATGTCATGGGCTAAGAAAGTGAGAAGAGCTGGCGATCTTCTGAAAGCTGGAGAGAGCGTTGAAGCGGTAGTGCTCGGCATCAATTTGGCTGAGCGCAGGATTTCGCTTGGTCTGAAGCAGGCACTTGGCGATCCTTGGGTCGATGCGGAACAGAAGTTTGTTCCCGGAACGGTAATCCAAGGTCCGGTCACAAAAATCATGAACTTTGGCGCTTTTGTCGAGGTCGCAGAAGGTGTTGAAGGCATGATCCACGTGAGTGAAATCAGCGGAGAGAAGCGTATTAATCATCCGCGCGATGTCTTCAAGGTTGGGCAAAAGGTAAAAGCGCAAGTTCTGGCCGTTGATAAAGAGAAGCGACAACTTCGCCTGAGTATCAAGCAAATGATTCCCAGCAGCCTGGACGAGTACATGGTCGAACGCAAACAAGGCGACACTGTGACTGGTCGAGTGATCGAAGTCTCCGCCGGGGTTGCGCGCGTGGAACTAGGCGAAGGTGTACAGGGCACTTGCCGACTGTCCGCAACTGCTCAAGACCAGCAGACGACACCTGCAAATCTCGATCTATCGGCGCTCACATCGATGCTGAGTGCGCGCTGGAAAGCCGGCAGTGCGTCCGGCTCCGCATCTAAATCGCAGAGTCTCAGTTCGGGACAGATTTGCACCTTCCGCATCACGAACTTAAATCCCGAGACAAAAAGCATCGAATTGGAGCTGATGTAAAAAGTTGTAAACGAACGGTCCTCTGTGGTCATGTCCTTTAGTTATCCGGGTTAACGCAATTAGCTTCGCAACCTGGGCATCCTTTCAGGGTTAAATGGAATTCAAGCACTGAGAAGGACCTTGTTGTGTCCCGAGTCTGAGGGAGCTTATGCATAAATCGACCCGCACAAAACCCCTTTTCTACGTGGTCACCTCGATGGTGCTCTTCATCCTTTCTGCCTCCGCGTTTGCATCGCTCGGCGGGGATGTGACCTCGGTACAGGATGATCAGGCGCATATGCGTGCGCAGAGGCGAGTAATCCAAAACGCCGCCTACAGTATTCACGAAATGCAAGCCGACTCGGGAACTGTGGTACGCGAATTCGTGTCTCCAGCCGGCAAGGTGTTCGGTGTCTCCTGGCAAGGACCGATTCGCCCCGATCTTCAGCAGGTTCTCGGCACCTATTATCAGGAGTTCCTCCGGGCGGCTCCGACCAGACGGGCGCATGGTCCAGTGACGATCCAGACTCCCAATTTGGTAATCCAATCGGGCGGACACCAACGCGCTCTGACAGGACGTGCGTACGCTCCCGCTATGCTTCCAAGTGGCGTAAAACTTGAGGAGATTAAGTGAGAAACGCTATTCGGAATCTTAGACTGGCAATTCTGTTTTCAGCTGCATTATTGTTCGCAGCATGCGGCAGTGGAGGCAATAGCTCCACATCGGGCAGCTCCACTAACGGAGGAGGCAGCGGCGGTACGGGATCGACAAATAACGTGGCCACGCTGATTGTGGATCAAGGCCCGCAGGAGCTGCTGAGCACAGGAGCCGCCGACGAAGATACAGCTTTCGTCACAATAACTTTGTGCGTGCCCGGCACTGCGACCTGCCAGACCATCGATCATGTGGAGGTCGATACCGGTTCAGAAGGTCTGAGGATACCGTCCACAGTGCTAACCATTTCGCTACCGCAGCAGACATCAGGCGCTAACGCAATCGCCGAGTGCGTTCAGTTTGGAGATTTAACCTTCGGTTGGGGACCGGTGGCCTCGGCCGACATACAGATTGCTGGTGAGACCGCCAAGAATGTTCCAATCCATATGATTGAGCAGAACTTCCAAACCATTCCTACGAGCTGCAGTTCAGGCCAGACGGGAGGACAGCTTTTCGATGTTCCCAGTTTGGGCGCGAAAGGACTGCTTGGGATCGGATCCTTTCGCCAGGACTGCGGACTCGCCTGTGCCAACTCTGCTCCCGCCGGCGCGTACTACAGCTGTAACGGAAGCACGTGCACTTCTACTTCAGCGAGCCTTACTGCGCAAGTGCAGAATCCAGTCTGGATGTTTCCCACAGACAACAATGGCTCAATCATGAAGCTTCCAGCCGTTGCCGATAGCGGTCAACTGAGCGATACTGGCTCGCTGATCTTCGGCATCGGGACACAATCGAATAATGGTCTCGGGAGCGCGGTGGTTCTGCCGGTCGATCCCTCAACCGGGAACTTCTCCGCGCAGTTCATGGGAACGGCATTCAACTCCAGCTTCATTGATAGTGGATCGAACGGCTACTTCTTCCTTGACTCTATGACTCTCTCGAACACTTTCGGGCTAAACATTCCGGATTGTCCGAAGCCGCTCACCAGCTTCTATTGCCCAGCATCGACGCAATCGCTTTCTGTGAATGTGCTCGGCGAAACTTCGAATGGCACGCCAATCGGAGCATCGCGGACCATAACCTTCAATGTGGCAAACGCAAACACACTCTTCCAGAGCAATTTCTCGGCATTCAATAATGTCGGGGGAGCGTTCTCCGGTAACTTCGATTTCGGCTTACCATTTTTCTTTGGCCGCAACGTATACACCGCGATTGAAGGCCAGGCGACGCCCTCTGGAACCGGACCATATGTGGCCTTCTAAACCGCTCGGGTGCTACGCTGCCCTTTCAGCGCTCCGGAGATGGGACGAATAGGAGCGCAGGAGGGCTTGCTATTCGAGTCGCAGCGCTCTACGACATCCATGGCAATCTCCCGGCGCTCGAAGCTGTCCTCGACGAGATTCGCCGAGAGCAGGTAGATCACATCATCGTTGGCGGTGATGTCCTCCCGGGGCCCATGCCGCGCGAGACACTCGAATACCTCCTTGAGCTCAATATTCCCACGCGTTTCATCCGGGGCAATGGCGAGCGCGTGGTGCTTGCGCAATTCGCAGGCGAAGAATCACGCGAAGTCCCAGAACAGTTTCGACCGGTTGTGCGCTGGAACGCGCAGCAGCTTCTCCCTGAGCACGAACGAATATTGTCTAGTTGGCCGCAAACGTTTCGCATGACTGTTCCCGGTTTGAATGAGGTGCTTTTTTGTCACGCTACGCCGCGAAATGACAATGAGATATTCACGCGCCTAACCGCCGAAGATCGCCTACTGCGTGTCTTTGCTGGGGTGGACGCCTCCTTTGTTTTCTGCGGTCACACGCATATGCAGTTCGATCGAACCGTTGGGAGGATTCGAGTTGTGAATGCCGGGAGTGTAGGAATGCCATTTGGGGAACCCGGCGCATATTGGCTGTTACTCGGACCAGACATACACCTTCGTCACACATCATACGATCTCGCAAAAGCAGCAGAACGGACTCGCCGGACAAGCTATCCGCAAGCTGACGACTTTGCCGCTCGCAACATTCTGCAACCGCCTTCGGAACTACAAATGCTCCAAACATTCAGTCGGGCTGAATTGAAGTGAGGCACGACTCAGGGAACCGAACGCACCACAGAGGTGTCAATGCAGTTATCGTCATGCGATGCGGTAGACGTGTGCCTCATCTGATACGTTTTTGGAGAGCCGTCCCAAATGGCTCACATCAATCCACCCGAGACTAAACCATCCCGACTGAACAGCTCGCGTCGCACGCTCATCTATGCGCTGCTGGCGGCGTCAATTGCTGCCTGGATCGCCTGTCCCATTCGCTATCTGCGCTGGCTTAAATTTGTCCCGGCTATTCTCATCGCTTTGGAGTACCTGGTGATCGTCGCTGTTGCTGCGATCTCAGGTGCTATCGCGAGCTATGGACCGGGACTACAGTTATCGGATCCGGCGGTGCGTCGCAGCAGTCTCCGTGCGGTTGCGGTGGCAGTCTGGATGGCGCCGCTCATGCTGCTGTTTCTGGAACGCTCCGCAATTACCGGTCTTGT
>DATLKS010000758.1:0-3267 GCA_035538255.1 Terriglobales bacterium | reverse complement strand
TGCACCGGTCGCCAACCTCAATAGTGGGACGATAGGCCAAATCGTGAATAAGGCAATAGCCCGGGCTGGAATCAACTGGTGTAGAAAAGGAGCGCATCAGTTCCGACACGCCCTGGCGACGAAGATGCTGCACGAGGGCGCATCATTGGTCGAGATCGGCGAGATCTTGCGGCATCGTCACCCGCGAACAACCGCTATCTATGCCAAAGTCGATGTCGCTTCCCTACGGAGGCTGGCACTTCCCTGGCCGAGAGGCATCCGATGAAAACGTTGCAGGAAGCGGTGCAAGACTATCTGGCGATGCGCCGGGCTCTAGGATTCCAGCTGCTTCATGCTGGCCCGGCTTTAACGGATTTCGTTTCCTTTTTGCAGCGCAAGCGGACATCCCACATCACCATACGAATGGCGCTGAAATGGGCGCAGAAAACGGACGCTCAACCCGCAACATGGGCCCATCGATTGGCATTGGTTCGCGGTTTTGCCCGGTACCGAAGTGCTACTGATCCTAGAACGGAGGTTCCCCCGGAAAGGCTGTTGCCGTTTCGATCGAAACCGGCGACTCCGTACTTGTACACAGACGATGAAGTGCGATCGCTCCTGAGGGCTTGTCTGAGTTTGTCGCCAAATGATCTGCTCCGAAAATGGACCTATCACGGTTTGTTAGGTCTGCTCGCTGTATCCGGTATGCGCCTGAGTGAAGCTCTTTCCCTGCGGCTGAGCGATGTAGACCTAGCGAATGCGATGTTGACGGTTCGGGGGACGAAGTTTGGTAAGTGTCGCTTGGTTCCAATCGCTGATTCGACGCGCAAAGTGCTTTTGCGATACAAGTGGCGTCGGGGCCAGTACCTTAAAGGCTCTCCCGCTTCGGACTTTTTCTTTGTCAGCACACGAGGGACGCGATTGAACAAGAACAATGTTCGAAAGACATTCCATGCTTTGTCACGGCAGATCGGGCTGCGTGGTGAGTTTGACAGCCATGGACCGCGCCTGCACGACTTTCGTCACCGATTCGCTATCCGGACCCTTGTGCGCTGGTATCGCTCGGGTAAGGACGTTGAGCAACGTCTTCCCGCTCTTTCCACTTATCTCGGGCATGTCCGCCCGGATGATACGTACTGGTATTTGACAGCTTGTCCAGAACTGATGGGACAGGTCGTCAAGCGCTTGGAGAGACGCTGGAGGGTTTCTCAATGAAAACCGCATTCGACCTTCCTCGTCTGTTGGAGGGTTTCTTCACCGAACGTTTGATGCAGCAAAAACAAGCAAGCCCTCACACCATTGCCTCCTATCGTGACACCTTTCGCTATCTGCTCCGATTTACCGAAAAACGCCTGCGCAAACCCCCATCTCGGCTGACCCTCAAAGACATCGATGCCCCTTTGATTGCGGCATTTCTTAACGATCTTGAGAAAAGCCGATCTATCTCATCGCGGACCCGTAATCTCCGCCTGACCGCCATTCGTTCCTTCTTTCGCTATGCTGCCTTTGAAGCACCCACACACTCACATCAAATCCAGCGTGTGCTGGCGATTCCCGGCCAGCGATTCAAGCGTGCGCTGATTCATTTCCTTTCGCGCGAGGAGGTGGATGCACTTCTCGCTGCTCCTGAGCGCGATACCTGGTCTGGCCGTCGCGATCATGCTTTGCTGATGGTTGCGGTGCAGACCGGACTGCCGAACTCACCGGACTCAAGCCAGAGGATGTCGTTATGGGTACAGGAGCTCATGTACGCTGCACAGGGAAAGGACGAAAGGAGCGATGTACGCCACTGACGAGGCAAACCAGCGTTGTCTTAAAAACCTGGTTGGAGGAGCTGGAAAAGGCCAATACTGAGATCCTGTTTCCCAATGCTCGGGGCGCTCGTCTCAGCGGTGACGGCGTCCGATACATCCTTTCAAAGCATGTCGCCACCGCTTCGAAGACCTGTCCTTCACTGCTCAAAAAGAAAGTGACGCCACACGTGCTGCGTCACACGATGGCTATGGAACTCCTTCAGGCCGGAGTTGATCTGGCTGTGATCGCACTCTGGCTTGGACATGAATCCGTGGAGACGACACAAATCTATCTCCACGCCAATCTTGCCCTGAAGGAGTCGATCCTGGCCAAGTCTAAGCCTTCAAGTGGCGGCAAGCCGTGCCCCTACAAACCGGATGATAAGCTCATGGCCTTTCTCAAGAGCCTTTAGAGTCTTTCAAGACCTCAGGGCTATGTCGACAAGTGGGGCAGGCGCAGTCCATCAAAGCCGCCCTGGCCTTGCACGTTGCGCTCGGACACGCCTCCTACTCGGCATAGTCAGGAGGGCCACATGGTATCGGCTATCTCGAGCTCGAGATAGCCGATATATTTAATCTCGCTGCTCATCGGTGAGTTGTCTCCTTGGGGGGAAGGTTCTTCACATCACGGTTGATCTTTCCCCCAAGCTAAAGTGCCATTGTGTACACCGGTTCCGGTCCCTCGCGAATTAGCAAAGGCATTAACCATCTTGAGCCCGCCTGCCGTGAAAAGAGCCATTCCGTAGCGTGCAAGTGCCCAGGGCCGCGACTGCGTGCGCGGCGCCAGTCCGGAGAAGCCCATTCCCTTCTTAGCGGAAAGGGGTTCAGAGCGGCCCGGAGCGGTCAAGGGCGCGGCCTGGGCGCGAGCGAAGCGGTCCCTTGACGGCGAGGACCGCTCTGAGAGAATTCCGCAAGAAGGAATGGCGACTGAGTTCTTGGGCTCCTCACAGATCAAGCTCCTGCCTGTTTGCGTGAGACTGTGCCACCAGCAGCGGAGCAACATCGTGCGGTGCGCTGCCGCGCCTAGCCGCCAACTGGAGAACCTTCGCCTCCTCGGGCGGGGCGACTTTTTATAATGCATCGATAAGACAAAGACCCTGCTCCGGACCTTCGCACATGGCAATGGCGACTGCGCGGTTCAGTTCCACAACCGGGGATGGCAGAATGCGAAGCAACCGGTCATAGAGCAGCGTAATCTCGCGCCAGTCCGTGGATGCCACGGAGGAACTCCCGGCGTGAACGGCCGCAATGGCCGCCTGCAAAGTGTAGGCCCCGAAGCGGCGCGATCGAAAAGCGCTTTCGGTGAGCGAGATGCCTTCGGCGATCTGCTCCCTGTTCCACAACGACCGATCCTGCTGCTCCAGCAGGATCAAGTCTCCATCGGGAGAGGTTCTGGCGGCGCGGCGCGACTCGTGCAGCAGCATGAGTCCCAGCAGGCCCATCACCTCGGGTTCTTGAATTAGATGAAGGTGGAGCAGTTCGAGCAGCAGCCTGC
>DATLKS010000757.1:0-15209 GCA_035538255.1 Terriglobales bacterium | reverse complement strand
TTCTATTTCACCACGGAGCCACGGAGAACACGGAGACGCAACGGCTCGGCATGACACCCACTGTATTTCTCCGTGTTCTCCGTGGCTCCGCGGTGATCAAGACCTCAACGCCAAATGCGCTGTGCGAACCTCTGCCGCTTTGAAAATCGAAATGAACTCCGCCTTGCGTGCGGCTTTTTCGACGGCAGGGCGTCCGCCCGCCTCTTCGCGCTCCACCAGGCATGCCACACCGGCGATCTCGAAGCCGAAATCTCGCGCGGCCTCGATGGCCTGAATTGTGGATGATCCGTTCGTGCAGACATCGTCGACAATGACCACAGGCGCACCTTGTTCGCGAAAGCCTTCGATCCGTTGGCCGGTGCCGTGCGCCTTCTCCTGCTTACGTACGAGAAATCCGTGGATCAGGGAGTCGGTCGTGTGCGCCTCGTTGAAAGAGGCAGAATTGCGGCTCTGGGCTAGTTGTGCCGTGAGCTGCGCTACCGCGACCACAATCGGATCTGCACCCATAGTGAGTCCACCAATTGCACGCGGCTTCCACTGCTTGCTCTTAATCAGATAGAGGAAAACCTCTCCGGTAAGGCGAGCTCCTTCTGCGTCTAGCGTAGTAGTCCGGCAATCGATGTAGTAGTCGCTCGTTCCGCCAGAGGAGAGCTTGAATTCGCCGAGCCGGAAGGATTGGCGGGCGAGCATGTTGAGTAGTTGATCGCGCGCAGTGGCCATCGCACTTACATTAGCATTCGAAAATCCTAGCTGTTTTCCCACTCTTTCATAAAGGCGTCTTTGAAAACTGTCGTCCTGAGGCCCTCTTTGGGCCGTGCCGCCGGCGCCTCTTTTGCCAAGGACTCCTAAGCTATGGGCGAAGAGCCCGCGAGTGCACTTATGCCTTGATATCCCGCGAGATCCTTCGGCCAGAAAAAGGCCTCAGGATGACAGGCTTTTAGAGTTCGAAGTTGCGATCGTAATTCAAGGCGAATCGCCGAACTACCGCAATCGTTCCATGTGCCTGAATCCAGCCGTAGCCACAAAGATCATTGCAAAAAGGAACGCGTTGTAGCCGGAGTGGACCAGGAAGCTGTTCGCTACCGACTGCGTTCGTGCGCGGACATAAGTGAGGACCATCCCGACGACGAAGAGCACCAGTAATGGCGCCCAGGCGTGCGCGAGCTGGCCTTCGTGGGTGAACGCAAATAATAACGAGTTCACCACCATGGCGGCGAAGAATCCGGTGCGCCGATAAAGCACTGGGTACAGGAAGCCTCGGAAGAAAAGTTCCTCGAACAGAGGCGCCACTAAAACTCCGAAAACGGCCAATATCCAGGCGGCGTGCGTCGTCTTAAAAAACTCATCGATCGGTAGTGTTTTGGGAATCGGCAGGAAGGCCGATCCAACTTGAATAAGAATCGAGAGCCCTAATCCTGCGGCAAAATACGGGAGTAGCCGTGCCGGCCACTTCCATTTCACTGCACTCCAAAATGGGACAGCCGTTCCCCTGCGCACCACCAGCACCATGAAAAACAAGGTGAACAGATATCCGACTGCCTGAGGAGGAATCACCGCCAACGGTTCCGCTGCGAGTTGGCCTACACTGTACCGTCTCCACGCGGGAATTGCGTGCACGATGCCGAACCCTACTGCCGTCAGCAAGCCCGTGGCGATCACGCTGAAGATGGCGATCAGCACCACATCGACGAGTCCCCAAGGTGGATCTTCCGCGGGTACGACAGGAGCTGGCGGAATAGCCTCCGCAGCTCTCGGTTCAAGGGATGGATCGGGAATGGAAGACACGGTTGAGCTGAGTTGAATCTACAAGAAATCGGGTCATCGGGCCATTCGCCTACCGGGTGATAGGCCATCGGGCGGTCGGATCAAGTAAATTGCCCGGATTCGGCGTTGCGCTTACGATACCGTCTCGGCAACCTTCGTGGCCTTCGTGTTTACCGCAGGTTTTCCGGCGCTCCACTTCGCATGGGCCATATATTCCGCGAGCGCTTGTCCCGTGTACGACTTCTTCGCCCGCGCGATCTGCTGGGGAGTGCCTTGCGCCACCAACCGTCCGCCGTCTTCCCCACCCTCCGGACCTAGGTCAATGATCCAATCGGCATTGCGGATAACGTCGAGGTTGTGCTCGATGATGATGATGGTATTTCCCAGATCCGTAAGCCGGTGTAACACGTCAAGCAGCTTTTTTACGTCTTCGAAGTGTAGTCCTGTCGTTGGCTCGTCGAGAAGATACAGAGTGCGACCGGTCTGGCGCTTGCTCAACTCGCGTGCGAGCTTGATGCGCTGCGCTTCGCCGCCGGAAAGGGTGACCGCAGATTGGCCCAACTGGATGTAACCGAGTCCAACATCCACTAAAGTCTGGAGTTTCTGCCGTACCTGCGGGATGTCCTCGAGAATCGGAAGCACATCAGCAATGGGTGTTTCCAGCAGGTCAGCGATTGATTGTTCCTTGTAGCGGACCTGCAGCGTCTCATGGTTGTAACGTTTGCCGCCGCAGACTTCGCACTGAACATAAACGTCGGGCAGAAAGTTCATTTCGATGCGGCGCTGACCTTCGCCCTGACAGGCCTCGCACCGTCCGCCGCTTACGTTGAACGAGAAGCGTCCGGCTTTGTATCCGCGCTCGCGCGATTCCGGAAGCATGGCATAGAGATCGCGAATGTGGGTGAAGACTCCCGTATAAGTAGCGGGATTGGAACGTGGCGTGCGCCCGATCGGTGATTGATCAATGCGAATGACCTTATCAATGCTCTCCAGACCGGTGACGCTCTTGTGCGCTCCTGGTTCTTCGCGCGAGCGATAAAGGCTCTTTGCCAACGCACGGTAAAGAATGTCATTGACCAGTGTCGATTTCCCTGAACCGCTAACTCCGGTAACCACGGTCATTACGCCGAGGGGAAAGGTCACATCGACGTTCTTCAGGTTGTTCTCCCGCGCTCCGAGCACCGTTAGGGCCTTCCCATTGGCCTGTCGTGGCTCGAAACGACTGCCGATGGTGGCTTCGCCCGAGATGTAGCGTCCTGTAAGCGAGTCGGTAGTGCGCTCGATGTCTTCTGGCGTGCCCTGGGCGACTAACTCGCCGCCATGCCGTCCCGCTCCGGGACCGAGATCGATTACATAATTGGCACGGCGAATCGTCTCTTCGTCGTGTTCGACGACCAGGACGGTGTTACCGAGATCGCGCAAGGATTCCAGAGCCGTAATCAGTCGATTGTTATCGCGGTGATGCAGGCCAATGGACGGCTCGTCAAGCACATAAAGTACGCCGCGCAGCTTTGAACCAATCTGCGTTGCCAGGCGGATACGCTGGCCTTCGCCACCAGAGAGTGTTGCTGCCGAGCGATCCAGCGAGATGTAGCCGAGTCCTACTGCATTGAGAAACTGCAGGCGTTCTGCAATCTCGCGCAGTACTCGACCTGCGACGATTTGCCCGCGTTGCTCGAGTTTGATCTTCTGTGCGGCTTCGAGGGCACGCGAGACCGGCATTCCAGTGAAATCGGCGATGCTGATGCCATTCACCTGCACTGCGAGACTTTCCTGGCGCAACCGCTTGCCGAGGCACAGCGGACACGTAGTTGCCGACATATATTCAAGCAACCATTCGCGGTAGCTCTCTGACGTGGATTCTTCCAGGTTCTGTTTGAGGAATGCCAGAATCCCGTGGAATCCGCTTCGCGCCGCTTCGCGTTCTGGCGGGCCGTAAAGCAGCAAATTCTGCTGTTCCGGCGCAAGCTTCTCAAAGGGAATGCTCAGATCAAGCTTGTAAACCTGCGCAGCGATCTCAAGCATGCGCTGCAGATATGTAGAACCGGAGCCCGGACCCAGCCCACCCTCCAGCAGTGGCTTGGACCAATCGACAATCAGTTTCGCGGGATCAAAGTCGTACTTGCTTCCGAGTCCGTGACATTCCGGGCAGGCGCCATAAATGCTATTGAAGGAGAAGGAGCGCGGCTCGAGCGCGGGCACGCTGATTCCGCATTCGGGACAAGCCATCTTGGCCGAGTACATCCGTTCGCCGCCGTCAACAATCGAGACCACGACCAGGCCATCCGCCAACTTCATCGCCGTCGCGACGGAGCTCTCAAGCCGTTTTTCGATTCCAGGCTTTACTAACAAGCGATCGACGACAACCTCGATTGTGTGGTTCTTGCGTTTATCGAGTTTGATCTCGTCGAGACCGTCTTCACCGCCGTCCAAGTTGCGCAGCTCGCCGTCGATGCGAGCGCGCGTAAATCCCTGCTGCGCCAGCTTCTCCAGCTCCTTTTTAAATTCACCTTTTCGGCCGCGGACGATGGGAGCAAGGAGCATGACGCGCTCCTCCGGCTTGAGCTGCATCACTTGCTGGACGATCTGTTCGGCAGACTGGCGGCTGATTTCACGGCCACAGTTGGGGCAGTGGGGAACGCCCACCGACGAATAAAGCAGGCGTAAATAGTCGTAAATCTCGGTGATTGTACCTACAGTAGAACGGGGATTACGGGTTGTAGTCTTTTGCTCAATGGCGATCGATGGGCTAAGTCCGTCAATTGCATCGACATCCGGCCGCTCCATCTGATCCAGGAACTGCCGGGCATAGGCAGATAGAGTCTCAACATAGCGTCGCTGACCCTCCGCATAGATGGTGTCGAAGGCAAGCGAGGACTTCCCAGATCCGCTGAGTCCGGTAATAACAGTGAGAGTATTTCGCGGGATTTCGACGTTAATGTTCTTGAGGTTGTGCTGACGAGCCCCGCGTACCCGAATCGAGGTAATTGCCATTAAGTGAATGCAGACCTACAGAAGACTTCGTTGACTGGTGGGCACAACGATACGTCCGTATCTTAGTTGTCAACATCAGCCGCCGTCAATGCAGGTTAAAGTTGCTTTCCGCTTCGTCGATGTGCGGTTCAGCAGGGCAAAAAGTTACCTGCGTAATCTGGCTGAATCGGGCGATTTCCTTCATAACAAAGGAGTTCGCTCCGACGCGGCTCCAGTAACAGAGGTACATGCACTAAAGACACTGTGCACCCTCTGGTTCCGGGAGCAGAATGGGCCAGCTAAGCAGAGTTGAACAACTGGCTTCTGCGAATCGACATCAAAAAGGCGGAAACGTGAACCCTCAACTGGTGAGTTCGGCCACATTGAACAGTCTGATCCTAAGCACAATCGTTTTCGCCACTATCGTCTCGGCCATGATTTTGGGTGTTTATTCCGGATATGTCGCGGTGAGCGGCATCCTGCGGGCCATGAACCGCCGTCCGGCCAAGGCACAGGCCGCAGTTATTGAATTTCCTGCGAACGTCGCTAGCTAAACTCAATCAAGATCAATCTTTCCAAACAGAAAAGCTCCCAATCGGGAGCTTTTTGATTCAGAGAGTCTGGCTTTCTTCTCAGCTCAGCGCGGAACATTCTGAGGCGTTGGCGGCTGCTGACCTTGCTGTTGCTGCTGTTGTTGCTGGCGCAGCCGCTGCAGTTCTTGAAGTAATTGCTCGGGAGTCTTTACCTGCTGTTGCTGCTGGCCCTGTTGTTGAGCTCCCGGCGCCTCCGAAGGCACATTGGGAATCATGGGCTGTGGCGACTCGCCGATCGATTGTGCAGCCGGAGCTTCATCATCATCGTTCTCATTAGGGCGCGGATTCGGCTGGTTCGCCGCTACGGGACCACCGGAAGCCGCGCTGCCGTGAGGACTTAGAATGATCGTCTGCACCCCGCCCGGATCGTCTAGTGCGCCCGTAAGAATGAAATCGTAACGGGACCCACTGAAAAGAGAATTCAGCACATCACGGGGAGATCCAGGCCCAAACTGCCCAAACACGCGCTCGGCATCCGGCTTGGTACCCTCGAGGCGCACGCCAGTTGTACGCTCGATGCCGCTCACGATCTCAGAAAGTGACGAGTTGTCCGCGCTGATCGTCAGTTCGCCATTTGCGTAGTTGATTTTGGGTGGCTTTGCCGGCTGCTGCGCCAATCCCGACGGATTCTGCTGCTGTTCCTGTGCGAGAGCTTGCGGCGGATTCTGCTGCTGTCCTCGTTGCACCGAAACCGGCTGCTGCACCGCGGGTGCTTGGGATGCGGGGCGCTGGACCGGCATCGCTGAACGCATATTGGGGGACGGTGTTCCCTGCTGTTCCGGAGGAAATTGGCCAGCGCTCGGGAACTGCTGCGTCGTTTGCTGCTGATTTTGCTGGTTCACCTGCGCAGAAGGCAGCCGACGCATCCGGTTATAAACGGATGAAGTCGGCTGAGCTGGCGCTGCCGTCTGCGTCTCCTGGCTGCGGAGAGGCGTACAACAAATGAGAGGAATAACTACGCTGGCAATAGCTTTTGCAGACACTAGGTTTATGCTACTCCATTGGGTGGGCGGACGCAGAGAACGGCCTCGCTATTAGAAGAACGTCGGAGACTATCTGAGTTGCACGCTTTCGCATCTATAAAATGCAAGAAAATGCAAGCGGCTGCTGTCCGACAGCTCTGGCTTGCTGCTTATTTGAGAGGGTTATGATTCGCCTTCATGTACGTTCATTGTTCAGTCCTGCAGCATTGATGGTTTCGGCTCTGGTTCTAGGCGGAACTCTATGGTCCGCCGAAACCTGTTCCACAGCACAGGAGATGGACGCCGCCTCGCGCGCGGGCATCGAAACCGCAACGCAACAGCTCTTTACCGCGGCTGCAGCCGGCAACACGGCCGCAATGCAGCAGAACTCGATTCCCGCAATCGCTGGCAGTTTTCAGGGAATTGCCAATGCTGTACAGGCTAACAGAGACAAAATCGCAGGCGGCCAAGGGCACATCCGCAACGAATGGCTCCTCGATGCTCCCGGAACGCAAAACTACGAACGCGCAGAATTCTTCTGCGGGACGTTCAACTCACCGCAGCACACGTCGTTTGTGATACCTGGCCTGCCGCCTGGAAAGTATGCGGTCGCAATCCAGGACGTAACAGGAGCTAAGCAGCCGTTCACCATCACCTACGTTTTGCAGCAAGACGGAGGCACGTGGAAGCTCGCCGGATACTACGCCAAACCGCATCAGGTCGGACCCCATGACGGCCTTTGGTATTGGGTTCAGGCACGCGATTACAAGAAGCAAGGCTTCCAGCACACGTCGTTTTTTTATTACCTGCAGGCTTCGGATCTCCTAGCCCCTGTCCCCTTCATGAGCACCCCACAACTCGAAGCGTTGTACCAGGAACAGCAGTCGAATATTCCGAAGGATATTCCGCAGAATCCGCAGCAACCGGTGCCGCTGACGCTCAACGGGTACACGTATCAAATCGTCCAGGCGTTCGTTGTTCCTGACGACAAGCAGGGCCTTAATCTCGTCTACAAATACTCAACGCCAGACATCACTGACCAGGTGAAAACCTTCCAGCAGAACATGGCTTTCATCAAGGCACTGGCACAGCAATATCCTGAGTACAAACAGGCGTTTACGTCGATCGTCGCCCGCGCGGTCGCGCCCAGCGGCCAGGATTTCGGCACTCAATTGCCGGTAAACGAAATCAAGTAATCCGTGATGCTTTCGGCTGTCAGCTTTCGGCAGTAGCCGTTCTCGTTTGAAACCAAGAAGCGAAGTGGCCGAACGCCGAATGCGGACAGCATATTGCCGTCCAAAACCGGATAGCGCACGCGAATCGCGCTAACATAAGCTGCGTACATGACTACCGCTGTGATCGCAGCCCACAATCCCGCCGAGCTTTGGGACGCCGTTGTTGCCCGCAATCGGAGCTTCGATGGAGCCCTGTTTTACGGTGTCAGGACAACGCGAGTCTACTGCCGTCCGACATGCCCCTCGCGTCGTCCAAAGCCAGAAAACGTGCAGTTCTTTTTTGATCCGGACAGTGCCGAGCAAGCGGGATTCCGCGCGTGCAAACGCTGCCAACCCCGCCGGCAAACCGGCTCAAGCAAGCTGAAACTCGTTCGCGACATCTGCCGAACAGTAGAGCAGAACGTCGATTCTCCGCTGCCGATCAAGCAATTGAGCGCGCAACTAAAGATGCATCCCGCGATGCTCGATCGTACCTTCAAACAGAGTACCGGGATCACGATCAAGCAGTACGCGGAAGCGCGCCGGTTCTCGCTGTTCAAGACGGCATTGCGCTTTGGCCGCGATGTAACTACGGCGATCTACGAAGCCGGATACAACTCCAGCAGCCGCGTTTACGAGCACTCGAACACGAAGCTCGGGATGACGCCTGCCGCATACGGCAAAGGAGGCGATGGAGCGCGAATCCGCTACGCTATCTCGCCTTATTCGGCGGGAAGAGCGCTGTTGGCAGTCACAGATAAGGGCGTGTGCTGCGTCAAATTAGGCGATGATCCGCAGCGCCTGCGGCGAGAATTGGAAGGCGAATATCCCAAAGCGGAACTTCTGCAGGCCGACGACCAACTCCGCGAGTGGATGAGCAATCTCCTCGGCCGGCTCGAAGGCGAGATCGGTTTGCCAGATCTGCCGATCGACGTCCGCGCAACCGCCTTTCAGCGTCGGGTTTACCAGGAGCTCAAGCGAATCCCCGCTGGCGAGACCAGGACGTACTCGCAAATCGCCAAAGAACTCGGCCGTGAATCCGGCCGCAGAGCGGTAGCTAAGGCTTGTGCCACCAATAATGTAGCCGTGCTGATTCCATGTCATCGGGTAGTTCGCGCCGACGGCGAGATGGGCGGATACCGCTGGGGAATCGAGCGGAAAAACGAGCTGTTAGCCCGCGAACGGCGGAAGGCCGCAAAGGAGTAAGGCACGGCCCACACAATGTATATCTGCCCACGTCCAAGGAACAGGAAATCAGCCGCGTCAGCCCGGTCTTGAAGCAACATCCAGAATCGTAAGACATAGAAAAGGCAGCCCTTGCGGCTGCCTTCCCATTTCCGGACAAGATTTACTTCGACGAAGCCGCGGCCCTCACCCGAGCGCTCAGGCGCGACTTATACCGCGCGGCCGTATTCTTGTGGATCGTGCCCTTCTGGACGGCCTTATCGATCACAGAAACTGTCTCGCCGATGCTGCTCTGAACGGCTTTTACGTCTCCTTTGGCGATCGCTTCGCGCAATCCGCGGAGCGCCGTCCGCAGCCGGGACTTATTGGCGCGGTTTACCTGGGTGCGTTTTTCCGTCTGACGGGCGCGCTTTAGCGCAGAAAAATGATTTGCCATTGCCTGAGTGTGCTTCCTTTTGAGGTTCTGGATTGCCTAAATCGGGTGGGATTTAGCTCGTGAACGATCTATTTTAGGCTCCTTGAGCGGCTCTGGTCAAACCCAGGAAAGCTCCCAGCGAGGGATTTTCGGGCACTCTGGAGTCAACTCTTGAGGGAGATTTTCCAAGTGCTCACAGGCACACCGCCAAGCGAGACGCTGCATTTCAAAGCTGCACCTTCAGATGACTTAGGCGCAACCGGCCGTGTCCTCCCGATACCGTGCCGCATCTAAAGTTCATAGGGAAATGGCAATCGAGTTGTTAACCGGAGATCGCACCAAGAATTGACATTCTATTTATTGACTTCGTCACCAGCCGTGGGTACTCTACGCTCGATGGATGTACTCCACGCTCGTGGACGACATTCCGAAGCCCATCTGCTCGACTCACAAGCCAACAACTGTGATCGCGATATCGGACGACGCGTGCCGTTTTCCGTTTGCTCGCATTTATCCCGGAGGATAAATCCCAACCATCGATGAACAAGCAGCTTGAGATCACTCCCAACCTGGAGTCCCTTTTTGGTACCCGAGATGAAAACCTTCATCTCCTGGAAGGTGGATTAAACGTCTCGATCGACCTTCGTTCCGATCACGTCAACATAGAAGGCGCAGCCCGCGATATATCGCGTGCCGAACAAGTGTTCGCCGACTACGAGCACCTGCGCAAATCGGGTTATACCTTCTACAACGGCGATCTCGGATCGATGCTGAAGATCGTGATCTCGGATCCGTCGGCCTCCTTGCGCGGACTCGCCGAAGCCGGACGCCAGCGGTCATTCGGCAAACGAGTCGTGCAGCCGAAGAGCCTCAACCAGCGCCGCTACATCGAGGCCATCGAGAAGAACGACATGGTCTTCGGCATCGGCCCTGCCGGAACGGGCAAAACGTATCTTGCCGTCGCTATGGCGGTCGCCGCGCTCGTCAACAAGCAAGTGAACCGTATCATCTTGGCGCGTCCGGCGGTCGAAGCCGGCGAGCGCCTCGGATTCCTGCCCGGCACTTTGCAGGAAAAAGTCGATCCCTATCTACGCCCGTTGTACGATGCGCTCTACGATCTACTCGACCAGGAGAAGGTCGATCGCTACCTCGAGCGCAACATCATCGAGATCGCGCCCATCGCCTTCATGCGCGGACGCACGCTCAACGACAGCTTCATCATCCTCGACGAGGCGCAGAACACCACGTCGGAGCAGATGAAGATGTTCGTCACCCGCCTTGGCTTCAACGCCAAAGCAGTGATCACCGGCGATATCACGCAGATTGACCTGCCCAACGCGCGTCGCAGCGGCCTGATCGAAGCGATCGACGTGCTCAAGGGAGTGAACGGTCTGTCGTTCAACTTCTTCGACGAGAGCGATGTGGTTCGTCATGTATTGGTACAGCGCATCATCCGGGCCTACGACGATCATAAGCAGCGCCTGGAGCAGCAGTTGTCGCTGTTACCGACAGCGCCCCCGGCCGAACCGCTAGTACGAGAACAGCCTCCTATTTTGGAACAGTGAGGCGCAAGGTAAAAGAGATAGGACGCAGGCTACAGGCGCAAGAATCCGTCGAGTCGAGACTCGGCGCGGCAATTTTGTGAACTGTGATCCTGAAGCGCTTCTTTGCGCGAAGGATCTCCCGTGATGCGTCAGGAGTAAATGCGCTCGCACGGCTTTTCGGCCAGGATTCTCGTGAACGAGCCTGGAGGTTGCATTCTAAGGCAGGCACTGCTCCCTGGCTCCCTATCCCATGACCGACCCCGACCATCCCGCCGTTAATTCCCAAATCAAAACATTCCTGCGCACCGCGCAACCCGCCGTTGGACTTCGCGGACAGGTCAACATCCGCATCATGTCGGATAAAGAAATGCGGCGCCTGAACCGCGATTTCCGCGGTGAAGATAAGCCCACTGACGTACTCTCCTTCCCTGCCGCCCAGAACGGGAGGATCGTCGGCGACATAGCCATCTCGCGCGACATCGCTCGCCGCAACGCCAAAGCGCTGGGACATCCACTGTCCACCGAAGTTAAAATTCTTCTGCTACACGGACTCTTGCATCTAGCCGGACATGACCACGAATCGGACCAGGGCGAAATGGCAGCTCTAGAACAAAAACTCCGCGCAAAGCTGAAGCTCCCGACCAGCCTGATCGAAAGGGCCTCAGGGTCTGCTGCGAGCCGCTTCTTTCCAGCAGGGGGAAAACGGAGTTCCAGCCCGCCGAAAGAACGACGTGTCCTTGAAACGAGCTTTAGTCCCAGGCAGTCTCGCCGGCCGGGGCTAGAGCGCCAACAAAGTAAAACGCCTTCAAAGAGGTCTGTGGCTCTGAGCTGAAACAGCCATGATCCTGGCAATCATCATCTCGGTCGTGATCCTCTCCACGCTTCTCGCGCTCGTGTCGTACGTCGAGCGCGTCTATGCCGAAAAGGGAAAGATTCTCTCTCGAGAATTTGAGGAGAACATCGAGAGCTACGAGCACCGGGTCGAGCCCAGGATGGGTATCGGTCCTTCTCGTGTAGCGCTTGCAGTGCAGTTGCTGGCACAGCTCTTTACCGCGGCCATCTCTCTGCTCATCGGCTACGGCACCTTCATGGAAGGACGCTGGACTTGGGGCGAGATCGCCCAGGCCGCCATTGCCGTCGTGCTCATCGTCGTTGTCTTCAATCGACTCATACCTTATCTGCTCTTCATTCGCACGCGTGGAGACTGGCTGACCCGTCTGATTCCCGTTTTGAAGACGCTGGTCTGGCTGGCTTTGCCCATCACCGTGATGCTCGGGTTCAGCATGTCTGTAGCCTCGCTGGCCGACAGCAAAGAGCCCGAGCAGCCAGAGCATCCCTCCGAGGCGGTGGACGCGCTGCTTGAAGCCGGCACCGAAGAGGGAATCCTGGAGGAGAGCGACCGCGAGCTCATCCAGTCGGTCGTCGAGTTCGGTGACCGCATCGTGCGCGAGATCATGACTGCGCGTCCTGAGATCTTCGCTATCCACGCCGGCACCACCGTCGAGCAGCTCGTGGACATGCTGCAGAAACAGCCACACTCGCGCGTGCCCGTATACGATCCCGATTTGGACCACATTCAGGGCATCGTCTTCGCTCAGGATCTGCTGCAGGTTCGCGACGAAGATGCGCGTACGCAAACCCTCGCGCAGTTCACGCGCCCCGTGCAATTTGTGCCGGAGATGAAGAAGGTAAGCCAACTCCTGCGCGAGATGCAGCGCGACAAAGTTCAGATGGCCATTGCCATTGACGAGTACGGTGGCGTCGCCGGCTTGGTCACGCTGGAAGACATGATCGAAGAGATTGTCGGCGACATCTCCGGCGAACATGAAAAGCGCTCCGACATCGTCCGCGAAGCGGACATGGTCTACCTGCTACCCGGCACGACGGATCTGGACCGACTTTCCGAACTCTTCTACACCCGTTTTGACGACGTGGAAGCAAGCACAGTAGCCGGCCTGGTCAGCGAAGTAGCTGGCCGGATTCCCCATCCGGGAGAGACGGTCGAATACAACGGACTCCGCTTCGAAGTTCTGGAGAGCACTGATCGGCGCGTAGAACGTGTGCGCGTTACCAAGCTCCATGCCGAACCTGAACCCCACCCTCAGCCGCAGAAGTCAGGGGTAGCGTAACCCGCTTTTTTCACTACGCACCGAAAGAGATGGCCAGATGGCTTTTCTAGTGTCTTCGGAAAATCTCAGCAGCTAGCTGCCGTTTCGCAAGTGAACAATGCAAGTTTCACTTGCTGAGATGATCCGCGCTTCGCCCCTAGTAGAGAGAATGCTGTCGCTAACGGCGACATACAATTACGCCGACCGTTTTTCGCTTATTTACAAAACAGCAACATGCTCGCCAGAAAACAAACTTTCGTAACCTTATCGTTCGGAATTGGAACTGATAGCTTGTGGTTACGCTTAGCACGTAGTCCAGCCAGGCGCTCCCTTGGATCTCACGGGCCTCTAAACACTCTCACGCTCATGGAGGTAGTACGCATGCGATTTCCAATCTGGAAAGCTTTTCTGTTCCTGGCTTTCTCAAGTTCACTCTTAGTTGCGCAGCAGACCGATACTGCTATAGCTCAGGCAGACAACGCTTCTGCAGCCCAGAACAAAGAATCTCAAGCGACTGTTTATATCTACCGGTATAAGCAGTTCGTAGGCAGCGCGCTCTCGCCTTCGGTGTACTGCGATGACGCTGAACTCGCCCGCATGGAGAACGGCAGATACTTCGTGACGAAGCTCTCTTCCGGCAAACACATCTTTCATTCCAATGACAAACAAGCCGGCATCGAAGTAGACCTGAAAGGCGGACAGGACTATTACATCCGCGTAGAGATCGCTGCCGGAATGATGAAGGGCCACGGTCGAATGATCCTGGTCGCGCCCGAACAAGGCGGCTACGAGATCAAGAAGCTGAAGCCCTTGGATGCGGAAAAGATAAAAGACACTCAGCACGTGATCGCCGCGAATACCGGAGCGACAAAGTAGTTCCGGTCTCTTCTGAGTCAAGCCG
Source organism: Terriglobales bacterium (assembly GCA_035538255.1). Lineage (GTDB taxonomy): Bacteria > Acidobacteriota > Terriglobia > Terriglobales > Acidobacteriaceae > Gp1-AA112. The sequence goes on along the minus strand of DATLKS010000757.1, from coordinate 1,550 downwards.
GCAATTGCAAATGCAGGGAGGTTTGCGTTGAAACAGGTAATAGCGACATCTGTCTTTTTGATGGCGGCATTTGCGAGTAGTACTCGCACCACCGCGCAGAACAGCGCCGAAGCTGCGGGTGATCTCTACAAAAAAGCTGCGCCGTCGGTTGTTCTTATCGAGCTTTACAACGACAACGGTGAAGTAGCCAAGGCAGGCAGCGGCTTTCTGGTGAGCGCCGATGGAAAAATCGTTACCAACTACCACGTCGTCGGTCACTCAAAAAGAGCCACGGTTCGATTGGCAAACAAAGATGCCTACGACGATGTCCAAGTGCTTGACATCGACAAGCGAAAAGATATCGCGGTAATCAAAATCAAGGCTGTCGACCTGCCATATCTCACTCTCGGACATTCCAGCGCCGTGCAGGTAGGAGACAAAGTTCTCACGCTGAGCAATCCGCTTGGTGTGCTGGACAATACGCTTTCTGACGGCATCGTAAGTGGGATTCGTGAAGCCGACGGATATCGCTATTTTCAGATGTCGGCGCCCATTAGTCACGGCAGCTCCGGAGGCCCGGTGTTCAATGCCAGAGGCGAGGTCATCGGCATTGCGGCGGCAACTCTAGAGCAGGGGCAGAATCTGAATTTCGCCATTCCCGTCGACTATGCCAAGGGGATGCTCTCATCGAACCAGCCACGCTCACTGGCGTCGATTTACGAACCGGAAACCGACCGGCCCGCGCAAGCCAGAGCTTCGCTGACCACAACAACAAGCATTCCGGACGGAATGAAGCGCGGTGTCCTCATTTATCTGCAAACGAAGCTTGGCTCCTGGACTGTGCCGGACGCGAATCATGATCTTGGCGATTCGGTGAGCTACCGCGAGGGCAAGGGCACGCTCGCAATGGACATCTACGGCTATGCCGATCCCACCAAGACCTTCCGCAAAATCGAATTGATGTTCGACAAAAAATCCAAACGGCTGGCCGGTATCTACAGTTATCCATTTGCGATGAATTGGGAACAATGCGACCGCGTCTGGGGACACAACGTCGCCAAAGTCAAAATGTCAGATGGCGGGAAGGTTTACACGTACAAAGACCGCAGGCTCAGCGTTGTGCTCACCAAACACGACGACGTCCTGAGCTTGTTCCTCTTTTGAATTTTGCGGTGTTTGCGTGTGTCCTCGATAAGAACGAAGCATGAACGAGTGCGCACTCTTGGCGGCGTCCAGCGGGTGGGAAAGCGCGACCAAGTGTGCTCTTCTGCAGTTAACTTCGTTTGCGTGGCGGCCCACTCAAGATCGCGACTGGCACCTGCATTGATTTATTTAATCCTGCAAGTCTTCTGTGCCTAAAAACAAGCGGATCTGAACATTACTGTGGTTATCTCCCAATCCCGCGTGCCGTTCGGTACGCTCAGCGAATCATCATCTGGGAATGGATCTCTGAGGTTCGGAATGCGTTATTTCAAGGCCATCACAATAGTTTTGCTGCTCGCGTCGTTGTGCCCTGCGCAAAATGCACCGCGAAAACTGAAACGATAAGTTCAACCCAGTTATCCCGAACT
>DATLKS010000756.1:0-10096 GCA_035538255.1 Terriglobales bacterium | reverse complement strand
ACAGGCATCCAGTGCCGACAAGAGTCGAGGAGGAGCCCACGCCATTGAAATCGAGGAGCATCTTCGATGTGAACAGCAGGCGCCGCAAATCCCTGCGGACCAGGAGAGACGAGCTGCAGCAGTGTTTGCAGCCCGTGGATTATTCCCAGAGGATTCGGCGCGGAGAGCTTCACGCCCGCATCGGTAACATCGAGCACGTAGGACTCGTCTTCGCCGAGCTTCTGGATTTTGTCGCCCGCATGCTCACAACGAATCGCGATGGTGGCTTTGCCTGGCTCGCCAGCCTGATAATGCAGAGAAATACCGGTGGCACGCGTAAGATGCTCGACAAAGCGCTGCGCGGCGCCAAGCACGCGAGGATCGTCAGCACCATTGACCGAAATGGTAAAGCCCTGCTGCGGGATCCACTGCCCCGATCCCGGCTGGATCTTGGCCGGCACAGGCATCAGGTTCCAGGGCGGGCCTGATTGGACCATATTGGGAGTTGTTGGTTGTGCGGTGACAAATGACGATGCAGCGAGCGAGAGGATGAGTCCGAAACATTTCATGTGAGTGAAAGAGTATACAAAAGTGCGCGTGGCTGTCGGCACTCGACTAAGAAGGGACTTCGCCTAAATCATGATTCATCAAGCAGAAGTGCCGCGAGTTTTGCGGCCTTTCTATGTTGGAAGCGGGAGCGGGCCGACGTACACGGCGGTGAGAGCCGCCTCAGCGCAATTCGTCCAGCATCGCTTCCATTTCCGCACGCGCGTGCTGGTTGCGTGTGCGCGTGGCGCAGGCGATGCCGTCCTGAAGCATCTTGCGTGCTTCTTCATCGCGACCAACTTTCATCAAGGTTTGCGCCGCCATCTGGTAACCGGGCGCGTAGTCGGGATTGGCTTCGAGGAGCTTGGCGAATTCCGCCAGTGCGGTAGAGCTATTTCCCTTGTTGACATACTCCATCGCCAATCCGTAGCGCGCGAAAGTGTCTTTCGGATTTTGCGTGAGAATTTCCTGCAGCGTGGCGATCCGGTCCATGGGCTAGTTGTGAGCGAGCGCGCCGACCATCGAGTTGAAAATGCGAAGGCCATCGTTCATTCCCAAAACAGGATCGGAGCTGCGATCCGGATGAGGCATCATGCCCACCACATTGCGCCCGGCGTTGCAGATGCCGGCGATGTTGTCGAGCGAGCCGTTGGGATTCGCCTCGGGCGTGATATGCCCATCGGCGGTTGAATAGCGAAAGACAATCCGCCGCCCGCGTTTGAGTTGCGCGAGTGTTTCAGCATCACAGAAGTAATTGCCTTCCATGTGCCCGATGGGGATCTCGAGCACCTCGCCTTCCGTGCACGTGTGCGTAAACGGCGTATCAGTGGTCTCGACGCGCAGCTTTACCGGCTTGCAAATGTACTTCAGTCCGGCGTTGCGCATCAGCGCTCCGGGAAGCAATCCGGCTTCACATAGGATCTGAAACCCATTGCAGATACCCAGCACGAGACCGCCGTTCGCGGCGAATCGGCTGACTTCCTGCATGATGGGAGCAAACTTCGCGATCGCCCCCGTGCGCAGATAGCCGCCATAAGCGAAGCCGCCCGGAACGATGATCGCGTCGCAATTCTCCAGATCGTGACTTTCGTGCCATAGGAAGGTAACCGGCTGCTTGGCCGCAGACTCGATCACGTAATAGGCATCGTGATCACAGTTGGAGCCAGGAAAGACGAGTACGCCGAATTTCATGTATGACTTCAGTCTAGCATCGCTTCACATGTGCTGAGCAGCGCGATGCAGCAACGAAAAGAAAAAGCTTGCCGATGCGTTTTGCATCGGCAAGCCACCGACTGGGGTCAGTTTACGGGCTAGAACGTCACTCTCGCCGCCAGCCAGAGTTGTCAAGCACCGTGATCTGGACCGAAGAAACCGCCGGGCTGCAGACCGCCGGTAATTGCGCCGAACGTCGATGTCGGCGTGCCAGTATTGCACGCGGTGGGATTCTTAACTCCAGTCGGATCACCCGGACAATTATTGGCGGCCGGGTTAGCGAAGTGAGGCGTGTTCGTGAAGTTAATCGCATCCGCTCGGAGTTGCAGGGCGAACCGTTCGGTTAGCTTGAACTGACGAGCCAGGCTGAGGTTCATGCCGAAGTAACCCGGGCCGCGGAACTCGTTACGATTGGTGTTTCCAAAGTGAGCGTTCGCGTTGCCGGTAATCAGCGGGGCTGCGAATACGCTCGGGTCGAAGTACCTGCAACTTAAGTCGCCCAAAGCGCAAATGCCGTTTCGATTCGGCTTGTTATTGAGAACAGTGAACTTGCCGACAAGATCGCAGGTCTGGGTGGATCCAACCGCATTCAAAGAGCCGGGGCACGTGACGCTGAACGGCAGACCGGTGAGGTAGTTGATAAGCGGACTAATCTGCCAGCCGCCAAGGATAGCGTTGCCGATGCCCGTCTGTGCCCACCGTTCTCCCTTCCCGAATGGTAATTGCATCACACCGTAGATGGAGATGTTATGGGTGCGGTCGAATCCGGCCACCGCGCGCCCCTTCTCCCAGTAGGCAGGGTACGCGAACATGACGCTGCCCAAATCATCGTTGTCGGCGTAGTCGATTGTTTTCGACCACGTCCATGACAGTCCGGCCATCGACCCGTCGTGGAAGCGCCGTGTGAGTTTTGTCTGCATCGAGTCGTAAAAGCTGTTCTTGAAGGGAACAAGCCCCGTGATGCTTCCGCTGTAAGTCTTGCCAAGGGCCTGGCTCAACAACCCGCCTGCGGCTCCTGTACCAACGGGTGACGCATTCATATTCAGTTGTGCTAGTGGACGGATGCCGCGCGCCCCAACATAGCCGGTGTTGAGCACGAACCCCCTCCACTCCTGCTCCACCATAAAGTTGAAGTTGTGGATGTATCCGCGACGGAAGGGCTGCGGGATTGTGGTCGTCGTGATGTTGGTAGGTAAGGGGATGACGCCGCCGCTGACATCGGGAATCGGCGACAGCACGACACCCGTAGGAACTGTCTTGGCGCCATTCGCAAGCGTGGCATTCAAGCCCGTAAGGCTTGCCACGGTTACGATGCCGGCGGTAGACCCAGTTGTGTTGTCTATGAAGACGTTTGCGGGATACGAGTTGCGGAAGTCGCGCCAATTATTAGAATCGGCAGTGATGCCGTAACCGGTACGGATAACGGTTGAATCGGTAGCGCGGTAGGCGAGGCCGACCCGCGGCAGGAACTGGCCACTTCCAACGTCAACACCGTCATCCTGCGGAACATTGCCGTTGCCCCCGACGAGCACGTTGCCGGTCTGCAGATTGAGATAACGCAGGCCCTTGCCGTTGTCGCTATATCCGAACGGATAGTATTCCCAGCGCACTCCGACATCTGCCGTCAGTTTAGGCGTCACCTGCCACTGGTCGCGGAGGTACCAGGCCCATTGCGACCATCGCAGCGCGTTCGGATCCGTGGATTGGATCGCTTTCCCGCTATGGTCCGACAGACCCAGGAGAAAGTCGGCCCACTGATTGAACCAGGGAAAGGTGGTTCCGGGTGGCGAGGTGGCACTGCCGTTGAAATCAAAAGCACCACGAGGCGTGTTGAAGGTGCCCACCTGCGGCTGAAAATGATTCATCTGGGAGTGGTTCCACTCGATTCCGCCGCGCAAACCGTGCTTGCCACGCGTCCAGCTCAAGTTGGCTCCAGTCACGTAGCTGCCATCGCGAAAGACGAATGGGTTGGCAGGTTGCGCATTGCCAAGATTCAATCCCTGGGGAAAAACGAAACCCGGGAGGCCATAATAAATGCTTGGATCACCCGTAGTTCCCACATTGTTCGTGCCGGGGATCTTCAGGTCATTCAGTCCCTTTGCCGAGGTGAGGTCAAAGGTTGAACTCAGCCGCAGACGAGTGAAACCGAAGTTCCAGTCCAGCAGCATGTTCGGACTGAACGTGTGCGTCGCGCCCAAACCGGCGCTTTGGACCAAGCCCGGCGCATCGCCTAACTGTCCACCATTGGTGGCATCTCCGACCGCAGCTCCCAGAAGAGGCGGATCAAAAGCCAGGGTCTTCGAGAAACTGTATCGGCCGAAAACTGACGTCTTATCGCTGACGACGTAATTTATTTTTCCGTCAGCATCATCGCGGTTAAAGAGCGCTGTACCGCTGCCTACGAAGTTGTTCGTGAGGTTCGATGTCGTGAACTCCTTCGCGATTTCCGGTTGCAGGAGCGCAATCATCGCAGTGGCAGCAGGGTCAATGCGATTCGGACAGATCACGTTCAAGACACCGTTGCAGGAGATCTGCTGTTTTCCAGCGCCGGTCGCGTTACCGGTAGCAGGGTCGTAGATAATCGGATTTCCGGGTAGATTCCGGAAATCACCGGCCGCCATCGCAGCGGTGGGCAGCGTCCGCGTATCCGGCCCAGCCAACTGCCTCTGCGTGGTCCGCTCGTAATCGACGAAGAAGAACAGCTTATCTCTCTTGATCGGTCCGCCGAAGGTGCCGCCAAACTGGTTCTGGTTATTCCTGTTCTTTTTCGGGAACCTGGTGAGGTCCGTCTGGAAGTAGTCGCGCGCGGCAAGATTCTGGTCGAAATGGAATTCATGGGCGCTGCCGTGGAATGAATTCGTGCCCGACTTGACCACCACATTCATGGCGGCGCCGCCAGCCTGGCCCTGCTCGGCGTCGAACGAGTTGGTCACTACATTCACCGTCTCGATCGCGTCCGCCGGCGGGACGTAGGCCACATTCGATGGAAGCCAGGGATAGATGTCCTGGGCACCGTCAATGCGCGTATTGTTCTGGGTCTGCGACTGTCCATTGACGTTGGCGAAGATGGCGCGCTGGGGATTGCCGGCAAGCGAGTTCGTCTCGGCCGGTAAGGCGGCGCCGGGAATAATGCGTAGTAGCGTCTGGAAGTTTCTTCCCTGTGAACCAGCGATTGGCATGTTTGTGATCTCGCTGGTGGTCAGGTCGGTATGGACGTCGGCTTTGTCGGTTTGGAGGAGCTGTTGCTGAGCATTGACCTCTACGACAGTCTGTGCTTGCGCAACGCCAAGTTGCGCGTCTGCGCGTCTGATCGTATTTACTGTGACGGCGATATCGTTTTGAACCGTCGTTGCAAATCCCGTGGCAGTAATGGTCACTTTGTAGTTGCCGGGTTGAAGATCGGCAAACCTGTAAACACCATTCGTATCGCTCGTCGTGGAGTGCGAAACCCCAGTGAGTGTATTCAACGCCTCAACCTTTGCATTGGAAACCACTGCTCCGGATGGATCAGTCACATTTCCCGTGAGCGTGCCGTAGAGCACTTGGGCGGTGGCCCTTCCCGAAATGAGACAGAGCAGCAGCGCCAAAGCGACGACGATTGCGCTCCGGCCACTTCTCGATGCATTGATCAAACTGAACCTCGATGACGACATGGAATGCTTCCTCCTGTTGTGTGTGGCCGCTTGAAGCGCCAATCGCTCTGTCCGACGTAAAGCCTGTGCCTATCGAGCAACCTGCAGCCGCTCGATTCGTTCTTCCTGCTCGACGTTTGCTGACGGCCCAAAATGCTTCTGCAAGACCAGCGCGACTGTGCCGCGCAATCGCGCCATGCTTCCCTCAGCGGGACGAATGCGCGGCGGTTTCCCAAAAAGAATTCCTGCTTTGACTTCGCCTTCGATAATTGGCCCGAAGCGGTTCCACTGCGCTGTGCACTCGCCCACAACCACGATCTCCGACGGCGCGAGTCCCGCAACGAGCATGCGCATGCCCTGCCCGATTGCATGCGCCATCTTTTCAAGGGCAGTTATCGCAGACGTGTCGCCCGCGTCCGCGCGCGCGAGCAGGTCCTGGAATGAGAGTCGCTCTGGGCTGTTGGTCGCTTCCTGATAGTGACGAAGCGCAGCCCGATTTGAGCCGAAAACTTCCCAGCATCCGCGTCCGCCGCAGGTGCATTTCGGTCCGTTCGGATCCAGGGAGACATGTCCGAACTCACCGGCCATGCCGTGATCGCCGCGCATGAGCTGTCCGTTGAGAAAAATACCAGTGCCGATACCTTCCGAGATGGTGACAAGGACCATGTCGCGGACTTGCTCGGCATGGCCAAACCAGACCTCGGCGAGAACACAGGCGTTGGCGGCATTTTCCAGCTCGACGCGCAGCTTGGTCGCTTTTTCCAGCGAGCCCTTCAGATCGAACTCTCCCCATTTCAAATTGGGAGCGAAGATGAGGCGGCTCGTTTTCTCGTCGTAGCGTCCCGGCAAACTGACGCCGAGGCCTTCAACAATCAGTTTGGGCTGGCTCTTCACGAACTCTTTAACGTGCTGAGCAATGCGCTCAGCCCCGGCGGCTGCATTCGCCGGAGTTGGGAATGCAATCTGGGAGAGGAACTGCCCGTTCACGTCGGCTAGGCCAACCGTCGTTTGTGCCGGACGAATGTCGGCGACCAAAATGGCTCGTCGTTCATTAAGGCGCAGAAACGTCGGGCGCCTTCCACGCGGCAGGCGGCCAGTAGGCCCGTTAATCACCCACCGCTCTTCGATCAACTGCTCAGTGATGAGCGAGACCGTGCTGCGCTGCAAACCTGAAACTCGAGCCAGGTCCGCACGGGAAATCGGCTGGCGACGCCGGATGAAGTTCAAGACGACGCTGCGATTGATGTCGCGAGCGGTCTCGCTCGAAGCAACTTGTGTATTGGTGAAATCGATGCGACGCATTAAGATGGCCCGGCCAATAACCTAAAACGATTCAGAGCTGATAGGAGCATTAATTCGTGGCTCGAACTTTATGGAAGGTGATGATCTATTGTCAAGACGCCAGGAAGAGTTTTGCTGGGTGGAACTGGACACTTCAGGAATTCAGGAGAACACGACGATGATGTCGTTGCACAAAGTCAGTCAGTGGCTCACGTTGGCGCTGCTCTGCGGCGCTGCAAGCACCATGGCGGCTGGTCAGGCTCGCTGGGTTGGTTCCTGGGCTGCCTCGCAGCAGCTTGTCGAACCGCGAAATTCGTTAAGCCCAGACGATCTTCGCGACTCGACGCTGCGCCAGATCGTTCATCTCTCGCTTGGTGGCCCCAAATTGAGAGTGCATCTCTCGAACCGTTTTGGAACTGTCCCATTGCGTTTCACATCCGTTCACATTGCGCGGCCGCTTTCCGCTTCTTCCTCGAAGATCGACACCAGCACGGATAGAGGTCTGACATTCGCCGGCAGCCCCGACGTGATCGTCCCAGCCGGAGCGGATTACGTGTCAGATGCGATCGATTTTGCGGCACCGGCGCTCTCGGATCTAGCAATCACGTTGCGCCTCGAAACGCCGCCCGCCGAGCAGACAGGACATCCCGGCTCGCGCGCCACCTCTTACATCTCACATGCAGATTTGGTCTCTGCTGCCGACCTTCCTGACGCGAAAAAGGTGGAGCACTGGTACTCGGTCGCAGGAGTGGACGTCGCCGCTCCCGCGAGTGCGTCGGCCATCGTAACTCTCGGCGACTCGATCACCGACGGCCACGGCGCGACCACGGACGCGAACAATCGTTGGCCTGATGTTCTGGCCAGGCGATTGCAGGCGGCTGCACAGACGCGGACCATTTCGGTCCTGAATCACGGCATAGGAGGCAATCGCCTGCTGCTCGACGGACTCGGGCCAAATGCGCTGGCGCGGTTTGATCATGATGTGCTCGCGCAAGCCGGGGTCCGTTATCTGATGGTGCTCGAAGGAATCAACGACATTGGAACGCTCTCGCGCGAGCATGAAGTTCCGCCGGCTGAGCATGATGCGCTCGTGCATCGCATGATTGCAGCTTATGAGCAGATCATTGCGCGCGCACACACTCATGGGATCAAGGTGATCGGCGCCACCATCCTGCCATTCGTTGGTTCGGGCTACTATCACCCGGGCGCGGCGGCTGAAGGTGACCGCCAAGCTGTCAATAAGTGGATTCGTGCTGCCGGTCACTTCGACGCCGTCGTCGACTTGGACAAAGTCACTCGCGATCCAGAGCATCCGGACCGATTGCTTCCGACGTTCGATTCGGGCGATCATCTTCATCCCTCGCCTGCAGGATATGCAGCGATGGCGGAGGCTATACCTCTCTCATTGTTTTCGACAGCGGGGGCACCGCAGATCGCAATCACCTTCGACGATCTTCCTGCACATGGCCCATTGCCTCCTGGCGAGACGCGAATGGAGGTAGCCTCGAAGATTCTCGCCGCCTTGCGAGATGCGCATTTGCCTCCTACTTATGGCTTCGTCAACGGAGTGCGCATTCAGGAGCAACCGGCCGATGAAGCAGTGTTGCGCGCATGGCGTGCCGCAGGAAATCCACTTGGCAATCATGGCTGGTCGCATATGAATCTGAACCAACGCCCGCTAGAGGACGTCGAGCAGGATGTCACGCGCGACGAGCCGGTGCTGAAGCAGTGGATGAAAGATGAAGACTGGCACTGGTTCCGTTATCCCTTCCTTGCAGAAGGAGACACTCCGGAAAAGAAAGCCGCCTTTCGTTCCTTCCTGCGGGAACACGGCTACAAGGTCGCCGCCGTCACGATGAGTTTCGCGGACTACCTATGGAACGATCCTTATGCCCGCTGCAAGACGAAAGCCGACGATGCAGCTATGGCCTCGCTGCAAAGCAGTTATCTTTCAGCCGCAGAGCAGAGCGCAGACTATTACCGGAATCTTTCGCAGACTTTATATGGACGGGACATTCCTTACGTGCTGCTGATGCACATAGGCGCTTTCGATGCGGAGATGCTTCCGCGGCTGCTAAGCCTATATCGCTCGAAAGGCTTTGAGTTCGTAGCTCTCGAGGAAGCAGAGCGCGACGAGTTCTATCGCGAAGCTACCGACCTCCATCTCCCGCCGGGTCCCGATATGCTGGAAGGCGCAATCGCAGAGCGACATCTGCCGTTGCCTTCCCGGCCGGCCGCTTTTCAGCCTGACAGCATGTGTCGTTAACGCAGAGGGGATTGACCAGTGAATGCGAGGGGGCAGCCTATAGTCAGGCCAAGCGTAACTGCAATAGCGATGCCATAGCCTCTCCACCGCTGATGTCGGGATTAATAATTAATTCAAGCGCGCTGACTCCGGCAAGTTGAACTGCATAATTCTCGACCTCGCGTATCGTCGATGGAGGACTAAAGTTCCATTGCTGGCGAACAATCTCGTGGGACTTTCCCATTTTAGTAATCCAACGCAGCACGAATTCCTGCGTGCGCTCGCGCTCTTTCTCCTCAAATGCGAGCGCGATACGCGCGATGTTCTGCGGATGGTCGAATACCAGCCGGACGGTTTGCGGCCCCTTTTCTGAAGCGCGCCATCCCCGGGAATCCTCCGTCACCAACGCGCCTTCGATAGGGTGCTGCAACTGCTCGGAGGTGACCTCCACGCAGGCACTTCTATGTATCTCGAGCCATTTTGGGTCAGCTGCTGACTCGACCTCTCGTATCGGACTTATGAGCCGCTTCCGCATCGCTTTTCCATTGGCTCCCGGGCTTCGACGTTGATACGCCGTGTAAGCCAGCTCGTCTCGTGCGATCCGTGGTTTTAGTTCTCCGTTGCCTTCGCAGCGCCGGCACACTCTGCCGTTTCCGTCGGTCCGGCGGCCTTTGCAAACCGGACACATCTGATTGAGGGGCATACTTCCATCATACGCCCAGCCCACGGCTTAGGATCAACTTCACGTCCAGCATGGCGAACATCTCGAAGGTCTATCTCTCGGCGATCACAAGCTCATACGGCGCCAAACTCATATTGTGCGGAGAACCTGGTGCGGGAGTCGCCACGCCCGTGCTGCTATTGAAGTTGAAGACGTACAAATTTTGAGCGCTGGCGTTGGTCGCAAATAACAGTGTTCCTGCCTTGTTGAAAGCTAGATGATCGATGGGGCCGGCAACCGCCGGCGCGCCTCCCACAGGAATTGGCGCAGTTCCAGAAGAGGAACTGTAGATCCAGAGTCCATCTTTGGCGGCTACTGCAATGTACCGGCCCAGCGGAACCCACGCGATATCGGTTCCCTGCGCAGTAGTTAAGAGTGGTGAGCCGGGCTGAGCAGTCAGCGTGCCGTCCCTGTTGATGCTATATACGGCCACAGCGGCTCCGCTCCCCCCTTTGCCATTAAGTTGCGCAACGAGGCGGC
>DATLKS010000755.1:0-2384 GCA_035538255.1 Terriglobales bacterium | reverse complement strand
GTCTGCATATTCTGAACTCCAAAAACGCGGCCGGTCATCCCCGGACCGCGAGGTCGTATGGATCGTGCTCAGTACCCCGCGAATTGTTCAGTTCGCAGGTCATTGTCATCGACGCCTGAGGCACGGCAATAGATTAGGATGGGTCCGTGCAAGTTGCCCAGGTACATCGACGGCATCTCCTGGTTGATCAACCCCGTTCGCCCCATCCCACTTCTGCAAAGTCTCAAGAACGCTATGTCTTCGGGGCAGTCGGTCTTTCTGGCTGTCAATTCTACTACTCCGATGTGCAAGTCAGATTGACGAGAATCATCAGGCTTGTCTTGCAGGCTGCAATAACCGGGCGTGGCAAAATGTGCGGCTAGCGAAGGTCCGATCGCTCCATGAAGCTTAAGACTGGCGCGCTGGATCCTGGTGTGTACGTGCTGGTTTGCCTGTGATATCTCCCTTGCTGGATTCAATCCGGTCCTGAAGCTTGCGAAGCCACCGCAACTCCTCGTGGACGAGAGCCCGGACACGATCGAGAGCGACGGCTCCGAATGATTTAGCTTGCGCTTGTTGCGAAAGTTCTGTTAGCTCAACGGCGCGTGAATCTAGGAACAGTCGGCGAGCGTCGAGGATCTCCAGGCACCGTTGCTTGGGTAAGGCATCAAAGAAGGCTACCCGGAATAGGAAAGCTCCATCATCGCTCGCATCCTGTTGAGTGAAAATGGCCAGCTGTTCGAGCAGGTGTTTTCTGCCGACCGGGGTGATGCGGTACTGCTTCCGCGTTTGTCCCCGCTGGCCCGGCACTGAGCTTTGCTCGACCCATCCGTTTTGCACAAATTTCTTCAGCAGCGGATAGACAATATTCGGGTGCATCACCCGATTGCCGAAGATCAGACCAGCGGTTTTCTTAAGGGAGTAGCCATAGGCAGGAGCCCGAAGCAGCGCGGCGAGGATTACTAGATCATTCAAGATAGTATCAATTCTAATGATGGGGGGTTTGTCAAGCTTTCCAGTTTCGATCGGCTGAGTTCCTGCCGCGGAACCTCAACGCTGTGCGCCAGCAATTCGCGAGCCAATGACGGGTTGTCCATAAAATGCTGGAGCTAATGCGCATCATCGTGGCGCGGTCAAAGACGATCGCGAATGTCACAAGCGTTCGCCTTGGCGACAAAAAAGACACCGCTTGCTACAGGTGGTACGGGGTTTCTCGTGCCGCCTGGAGCAAAAAACCTCACGTGGATAAGGTGGATGAATCTGATCGAGCGCGTCTCACCGCCCCCGGCGGGAGCCCGAGATGCCGTTTGAATGCTCTACTGAACGCTGCCTCCGACTCATAGCCCAGCGATATGGCAATCTCCGCTATCCTCTCGCCGCGTTGCAGACGCGAGCGGGCGTCATTCATTCGCCATCGTGTCACATAACGCATGGCCGATTCGCCAACCAGTTCCGTAAAGCGCGCCGAGAATGCAGAACGCGACATAAAGGCCTCTGCCGCCAAGGACTCGAGCGTCCATGAGCGACCGGGGCGGCGATGAATTTTCGAGATAATCGGGCCGATCTGCGGATCGTGCAGCGCTCCAAGCCAGCCCGTCTGCTCCGAAGGAGCATGCGTGATCCAATATCGTATCGCCTGAATCACTAGAATGTCCGCGAGCCGCGTGATCACGGTCTCCCCGCCCGGGCGCATCTCGCTTGCTTCCGCAGCCATCATCCGTAACGTACTCTGTATCCAGTCGGATTGTGGAGTCGCCCACGAGTCGACATTGATAACCTTGGGTAAGAAGATAATCAGTTGTTGCGCAGCGGGATCCTCAAACTGAAACAGGGCGCAAATCATCGTCGTCCTGTCGCCACCTCCGCCGAGGCGCAGCGTCTCATAGCGCTCGCTGACCTGTTCGCGTTCAATCTCGAAGAGTTTCGCCGCCGTCAGACCGGAGCTGCTCGTCAGCACGTGCCCCTCACCATGAGGAACTAACGTCAGATCTCCAGGGTGCAGCGTTTGCTGCGCGGTTTCGTCGACTTGGAGGATGCACCGGCCGGCGGTGACGACGTGCAACATTAGGCAGTTCTGCATCGCAGGAATAGAAAGCGCCCAAGGGGACGTGAATTCCGATCGGCAGTAGAAGGTGCCGCTCATGCGGAGAAAATGTAGCGCCTCACCGACTGGATCCGCTACGGCAGGGAGTTCGATGTCCATCATCCAGGTGATTATGCCTGAAGTTGTTGGCCATGATCCATAAGCCTTGGACGAATAGGTATGAAATAGCGACATATGAGCATTGCTCTGCCCCAGCGACGAACGTACTCTGGACAAACAGCAAGCGAATCAGCTGGCAAGGAGCCGGGCAATGAACAGACAAGACGTAACTCTGGTAGTCGGGGGAACTGGGAAAACCGGT
>DATLKS010000754.1:0-2097 GCA_035538255.1 Terriglobales bacterium | reverse complement strand
GGTATGGCTCTGTATTTCACTCATTACAATTTCGTCAGAGCCCACAAAAGGCTCCGATTACGCAGCGATGACGGCAGGAATCGCTGACCACATTTGGAGCTATGAAGAAATCGCGCTTCTGGCAAAGTGAGCAATATGAGCTACGGAACATGGCAACATAGTATGTGCGTTAAATGTTTCCGCAAGCGTTGGCCCCGTCGCAAAATCTGGGTATGGCAAGCTCCTGAAAGGTTACGTGGCTGGGAAATCTGCTGCTTCTGTTTCAAGAAACATAAAAGCGGTATTCACATGCGCAAACACCCGAGAAGCGCCGAGTTGCTTTGCAGCTTCGCAGCCGAAACTTCACACTGAGACACTACCGATATCAGCACTCATTTGACTCGCCAACATGTGAACCAGATAATGAAAGGTTTGGTGCGATGATTCCGAGATTCAAGGAGAGTTGAGGAACGATGGCGACTGCTGCGCCTCCCAGCGCGGGTTATGAGCAGGAGAGATGGAGAGGCGTCAAGCCGCTGCGCGCAGGGGAAGGGCACTCCTTCCTCCTCCGACGTCTTCATTCGCTGAGTGGCATCATCCCAGTCGGCGCGTTTCTGATCGAGCACTTCATCTCTAACGCCTATGCGACGAACGGCCCTCACGCTTACGCCACTCAAATAAAATTTCTCAATTCTTTACCCTTCGTCCCATTTCTGGAATGGGGTGGAATCTACATCCCGATTCTTTATCATGCGCTGTACGGGATTTACATCTGGTATCGCGGCGAGTCGAACGTTGGCTCCTATCCCTGGCAGGGCAACTGGATGTACACGGCCCAGCGCTGGACCGGAATTGTAACCTTCGCGTACATGCTCCAGCACGTCTGGCACCTGAGGTTCAGCGGACCGCGTCTGCTGGAGTATCCCGGAGCTGGCTTCGGGAAAGTACAGCAGGAGCTCGCGAATCCCTGGATGCTGCTGTTTTATGTTGTTGCGATCGTCTGCGCATCGTGGCACTTCGCCTACGGCATCTGGCTATTCTGTGCCAAATGGGGAATAACGCAAGGAGAAGGCGCGAGACGCAAGGCAGGCGTCGTGTGCTTCGCCGTCGGTCTTCTTTTCGTCATCGTCGGAATCGTAACTGTGAAGGCGTTTGTTTCGCCGGCCGATCCCGCCTGGCGTCACATGGGCACAGACCCGGCAACGGCAAAGCGGGTAGAAGCGCAATAAATATCTCTGTTCACCACGGAGTCACGGAGACTGAAAGCCGAATGCCGCAGAGAATGTGTCCACGCGCGTTGTCCAATGGACTGAACCAGACTTTTCCCTCCTCGTTCTCTGTGGTGAACTCGTTTTGCACAAGAGAGTTGAATGGCTAATCCCAAAATCGTAGTCGTAGGCGGCGGGCTGGCTGGGCTCTCGGCAACCATCAAAATTGCCGAAGGCGGCGGCCACGTTGACTTGTTTTCGATTGTCCCGGTTAAGCGCTCGCATTCGGTGTGCGCACAAGGAGGCATCAACGCTGCCAAAAATCTCAAGGGCGAGGGCGATACGACGTGGCAGCACTTTGACGACACCATCTACGGCGGCGATTTCCTGGCGAACCAACCGCCAGTAAAAGACATGTGCGAGGCGGCCCCGGCGATCATCGATCTTCTCGACCGTATGGGCGTGCCTTTCAATCGCACGCCGGAGGGTCTCCTCGATTTCCGCCGATTTGGCGGCACGCTTTATCACCGCACGGCCTTCGCGGGAGCGACCACCGGCCAGCAGTTGCTCTATGCACTCGATGAACAGGTGCGCCGGCACGAATCAGAAGGCCGCGTCAGCAAGTTTGAAAGCTGGGAATTTCTTTCCGCAGTCATCGACTCCCAGGGAATTTGCCGGGGCATCTGCGCGATCGAGTTGCGATCCATGGAGGTTCGCACCTTCGCGGCCGACGCCGTGATCATGGCAACCGGCGGAATCGGAGCAATTTTCGGAAAGTCGACGAACTCGGTGGTCTGTACCGGATCGGCACAGTCTGCCCTTTACCAGCAGGGGGCCTATTACGCCAATGGTGAATTTATCCAGGTGCATCCGACGTCGATTCCGGGAGATGACAAACTTCGCCTGATGT
>DATLKS010000753.1:0-12600 GCA_035538255.1 Terriglobales bacterium | reverse complement strand
CTTTCTTAACAACAGTGGTCCCATCCATCTCGGTCCAGTCTGTCGATCCAGTCAAGGGATGAAGAAGACGAGAGGAATGCGTTTTCCAGGTCCCAAAGTCGAAGTCGAAATCATGTTGTCCGTCGCGCAGTGTTTGCGTCTGGCCGGGCGCCGTAAGAGAAGCTCCCGTTTGCGCCATTGCGCGCGAGCAGATCGGCTGAGAGCTAAGAACGAGCGTACAGAGGCAACAGAAAGCGAGAGAGAGTGCCATTCTGGATCGGTTTACGTGGCTTAGAGAGCTATTTTCGTTCCGCTGTTGTGCAAGGGTCATCGGCTGATGTATACCTGCCAAAGCGGTTCGCATCAATCACCACTTTTTACCGATTCAGCATGACCACTCCTCAGAGGGCAAAAAAGACCTGGCGCGGAGTTCCCTCACTGATCGCCATTGAGCGTAGATCGCCACAGCCTCTCTATCAGCAGATCTATGAATATTTCCGGCTTCGAATAACGCGCGGTGATCTGCGGGCAGGACAACGAGTTCCCTCGACGCGAGAACTCGCACGCGAGCTACGGATCTCGCGATTGCCTGTGCTGAACGCATACTCGCAACTCATAGCCGAAGGGCATTTCCAAACGCGAACGGGCTCAGGCACTTTTGTTGCAAGCTCGATCGATTCAAAGCTGGCGGGAAAGGAACAGGGCAACGGCGAGAGCCCGCTGCAACGGCGTTCGATCTCGCTCCATGCACGAATGGTGCCCAAATTTGAAAGGCCGTCATGGGCTGAACACCTGGGAGCCTTTCAAGTCGGCCAGCCAGAACTGAAGACGTTCCCGATGCATATCTGGTCCCGCCTTCTATCCCGCTATTCTCGCGAACTCAGAGTTCCCGCTCTGCAATACGGAGATCCTATGGGACTGGCCGAACTTCGAGAGATCCTCGCTGTGTATCTCCGCACTTCTCGTGCCGTGCGCTGTGGCCCTGAGCAGATCATGATCGTGAATGGCTCACAGCAGGCATTGGACATAACAACGCGTGTTTTGCTTGATCCCGGGGCTCCGGCGTGGGTGGAGGAGCCAGGATACTGGCTGATTCATCATGTTTTGGCATCCGGCGGCTGTGAAGCTATACCGGTTCCTGTGGACGCGGAAGGGCTTAATGTCAAAACGGGAGCGAAACTCAAACGCACCGCAAGGGCCGTCTTTGTCGCCCCGTCTCATCAATATCCCATGGGTGTGACAATGGGTGCGACTCGGAGGTTCCAGCTGCTTGAATGGGCTCACAAGAGCGGCAGCTGGATCGTAGAAGATGACTACGACAGCGAATACCGATACGATAGCAAGCCCATCACTTCATTGCAGGGCCTGGATGACAGAGATCGAGTCATCTATACAGGAACTCTGAGCAAAGTATTGTTTCCCGCGCTGCGTCTCGGGTTCATTGTGATCCCGCTCGATCTGGTAGAGCGGTTCGCAGCGGTTCGGCAGGCTATGGATATTTGTCCGAGCCATTCAAGTCAGGCGGTCCTTGCAGCGTTTATCCGAGAGGGTCATTTCGCTCGACACATCCGCAGAATGCGAAAACTGTATGAAGAACGCAGACGCGTGCTGCTCCAAGAACTTGAACGCCAGCTCGGCGCCTCGTACGAGGTAATGGGGACAGCGGCAGGCATGCATCTAACTCTTGTCCTCGACGATAAGTTCTGTGATCGGAAGATTGCCGAGAAGGCAATCAAGCGGCAATTGTGGCTCTCGGCTTTATCACTTTCCTATATCGGGCCTTCGCCTCGTCAAGGATTGGTTCTTGGCTTTGGAAATACAGCATCAACCCAAATACCTCGTGCAGTGGGCCTATTGAAAGAAATTCTCCAGCAGCGAGGAGCGGATCGCAAAAATCAACTGAAAGATGCCGCGGCAGGCTAGACTGGGAAGAATCAGAGAGTGGCTGCTCTATGTGGCAATTGCCGTCCTGATCGTAGTTTCGGTCTGGATGTTTGCTCTGCACCAAGCCAGGACGGGCGGCTCTCCGAATCTGGCGCTGAAATGGCTAGGCTTTGCAGGGATGACCGCAATCGTCTTCGGCTGTGCTATTCGCGCATCTCGGCGGATATGGGGCAAGCAAACGTTCTGGCGGTTGCTCGCTCTTTTCTTCGCCGTGCATTCCGGCTTGGGAGTGTTCCTGCTTCTGAGAGTGCCGACCGTGCCCTTGGTGCTCTACGCGGTGCTAACAGCAATTGAATACGCCGCGCTCGCTGCGTATTTGAGTTATTTCCTGGACTCGAACTGAGCGAGGTCCGCGAATACGCGGGCAATACCGCCACGACTACACTTACGAGGCGCTGAATCGCTTGACGCGAAGGACCTACTTCTAGACGTTCGATCCGCTGACTGCTAAAGTCCTTTGTTTGCTCCGAAGGCTACACGCACTCCGGTGGTGAGTAGCAGATCGTTGCCTTTGAGTCCGATCAATGGGTTGCTGATGTAGCGATCGCTGGCGTCGATCTGCCAACTGAGAATTTTGCTGATTTTGGCGATGGCTGCAGCGTCGAAGACGACGCGATATTGTCCCAAATCGGTCAGATTCGGATAGAACTCCAGCCGCTGTTTGAATGAAAGCGTGCTGGAAAGCTTATGATCCAGCGACTCGCCGGCCAACAGTTCGCCGGAACGCCGGGTCAGAGTGGTGTAGTACTCCTGATTCAATGAACCGCCGCCAAAAATGTCAAATGTGGTGGCATCGGTTTTGACCACGTGGCGTCCAAGTCCGCCGCCGATTACGTTGCGCAAATCGAGGAGCTGGAAGCGGTCGTGATCGAAATCGGTAAAAGCAAATGCAAAGGTCTTGGCGCTGAGGTTGAAATCGAAGCGCAGGCCGGCGTGAATGGCGCTGGCGGTGGTCAGCGTTATGCCGTTGGTCTTGCCCGTCGTATAGATCGAGTCCAGGAAGGCGCTGGCGTTGTTCTTGTCAGTGGTTCGGCTCGCGGTGGCGCCGACGGTGAAGTTCGTGCTTTCGGCATTGCCGCGTGAGAGGCTGAGTCCCGAATCGAGAAAGCCGCCCCAGGATCCGTAGGTCCGCTGTTCCGCTTCGGAACGCACGTTCTTGACAGAATCCTTGTCGACGGTCACAGTGCCCCCGTTGCTGGTGGCAACTTCGAGCTTGCTGCCCGCGGTGGTGACAGTGCCGACCACCATCTGACCCGTTTTAGGAACAATGTACAGCGGCTGGTCGGAGGAGATGGACTGGATCGCGTCCCATTTGATGGTCACGGTTCCAGCGTAGTCAGTCTTGAGGTTCAGACTAGTCGTATCACCGCTCGTGATGGCGCCGCTCACGCGGTCCCCATTTTTTAATGTAATTTGATCTGCGGCGGCGATGATTGGGAGTAGGCATAAATAGACGGCGACGAGGCAAGCGCGTTGAAACACATTGCACCTCTTATGGGGCAACCCTTTGCTAAGGTGCTGAACTGCTTCAACAAGTTGCCAGCCATCAAGTCTGGCTATCCAGGAGCATGTGACGAGGAAGTCGGCACGACTAAGGCGCCGCCCGCTCCCGCAGGCAGTTCAGCGGCAGGCGCACAATAGTCTGGTGTTCAGCTGAGCAGCTTAGAAGCTCAGGAGCTTAGGAGCTACTGCGATGAATCGTCGATCGTTCAACAAACTGGTTGCTGCCGGAGCGATTGCCGGTGCCATTGCGCCTGATGCCGGCACATCCGCCTTTGGCGAAGAGAGGAAAGCATCAGTGAAGCCGGAGACGATGCTGCTTACTGCGATCGGCTGGATGCCGAACAACCGCGCGCTGCCCCTGCTCGTGTATCGCGGAGTGCTTGCGGACAAACGCGGCGACAATGCTGCCACGGCATTCGAGTCGCTGTTCGAGCGCAACGGATGGCCTCCGCAGTGGCGTGACAGCGTCTATGACTTTCATCACTATCACTCGACCGCGCACGAAGTGCTGGGATTCGCTGATGGCTCGGCGCGCATCATGCTCGGCGGACCCGGAGGCCGGCAGATCACCGTGAATCGCGGAGACGTTGCCCTACTTCCTACCGGCACCGGACACTGCCGCATCGAGGCCTCGGCAGACTTCCTGGTGGTCGGCGCGTATCCTCCCGATCAGCATTGGGACATCTGCCGCGAAGCACCCACTCCTGCAATGATCGAGCGCATGGCCCATCTGCCATTTCCCAAATCGGACCCGGTGCAAGGGAAGGATGGTCCGATGTTGGGGCTGTGGAAGCGGGGTTAATACGCGGGCGGCGCGGTGTGGGTCTGTTCCGATTTTGGTCTCTTATATCTGTCGTCTATCAGTCGTCGCTTGGTTCCGATTTGGTCCAGCTTACACATGCCGTCGGGTTGACTTCGATTTAGTCCCAGTTTAGAACTGTCATCCTGAGGCCCGGTTTGGCCGAAGGATCTCCCGGAATGATATGGAGATGAACGCACTATTGTGGCTCTTTGGCCGAGGCCGGTTACTCGCAGAAGAGCCATAACAGTGCAATCAATTCTGACGCATTCCGGGAGATCCTTCGCGCAAAAGAAGCGCTTCAGGATGACAATTCAGGGAAGGCTTTCACGTGGGCACCGTACTCAGGGCTAAAGCCGGATCAAACTTAACAGCCGTTCCGGCACGGCTCCGCTTCGCTCGAGCCGTGCTCCGATACGAAGCGCGAATCAGCATACGAAGGTCTTGGAGAGAACATCTCCCACCGGAGCCGGCAGGCCGGCCTCCGATGGCTTTGTGTTCGGCTCAGCAGCTTAGCCGCTCAGGAGCTTCTTTCTACTTTGGTACCGCAGTGCTGTTTGGCTGCTGCTGTGGCTGCTGCTGCTGGTCCTGCTGGTCCTGCTGTTCTCTAGCGTGGATGCGCTGGTTCTGCGCCTGCACCATGCTGTCGAACTTCGTCTTTTGATCGTCGCTGGTGAGCGTGGCGCGCACTTTATCGATGCTCGATTGCCGGATGTCGTGGATCTTCTGCAGCTTCTGGTTTTGCGAGAGTGTGCTGTCACCCACCAGCTTGACTGCTTGCTGGTGCTGGTCTTCCAAAATGGTCTTAACCTTTGCCTGCTGGTCGGGAGTGAGGTTCAGCGCTGCGGTTAGCGCGTTCACTTGATCGTCGATTCCCGGAGTGCCGGCATGCATGGGCGGCGCCTGCGAAGCGTCCGGAGTCTGCGCCTGAGGACTTGGCTCAGTTCCAGGCTGAGTCTGGGGTGCTGCGCTCGGCGGCATGGCTCCAGGCTGCTGCGGCGTCTGGTTCGCTGCTCCCGGTGATTGCGGCGTCTGCGCGGGTTGCTGCATGGAACCTTGATAGGCAACGGCGCCCAACGCCAGCATGAGCATGCAGAGAAGAATTGCGAGGGTGAAACGCTTCATGAAATCTACTCTCCCTTCGGGTGGTCCGACAGTTCTGTCCTGTGATGCCTGTTTAGCCCGGCGGGAGGGCACAGAATCGTGAGTTGATGAAAACCTCGGGGTCAGCAGGAACTTTCTTTGAAGTCCGGTGAGCAGATTTCTCCAGCAGTTCAAATTAAGTTAGCTGTCGTCGCTTAAGATTGAGATATCCAGATGAACCATCGCATTCGAGCAACCGCAGTCGTTCTCCAGGCGCGTGGTAGGCGTCATGCCGGCCCGAAACCTCCCAGGTGGCCCAGCTACACAGGCAACTCCGAATTTATCGGGACGAGCCCGAGCGGGCTGGTCACGGTATATGTCGATCCCAGTTTGGGACAGCCGGCCTCGCAAAATGCCAGAGACCTCGTCAACGATTCCGATCGCGTAGTAAACGCAAATAATGCAATCTTTGGATCACAAGGCGGGGCAGTGAGCGTGATCGTCTTTGCACTCGATGGCCGTACAGACGGCACCGGCGGCGCGGATCATATGGGTTGCGATTACAGCACTGGAAATGCAATCGAGGTCTGCGCATCATTTGGGAATTCTGCGCGCGTCTCTGCTCTTTTCGAGGCGGAGTTGAGCGAGTGTTCCATGGGTGGCAGACTTTGCGGAGTAAGCACCGGCGAAGCTCTATCGCGGTGGTGCGCCGCCGTGGTCGGCAACAACGCGCTTGCGGATTTCACGACCGCACCACGATGGGCCCAGGATGGAATGCCGGATTTTGTGAATCAAACCGATCCCACCGACCAGAACGTTGACAGTACGGGATGCGGCATGGCTTTCATATCGTGGCTCCTCGCTAAGGGATACGATCTCGGGAAGATCGCACAAACAA
This sequence comes from Terriglobales bacterium, assembly GCA_035538255.1. GTDB lineage: Bacteria > Acidobacteriota > Terriglobia > Terriglobales > Acidobacteriaceae > Gp1-AA112. Next base: position 6,394 of record DATLKS010000753.1, on the reverse strand, counting down.
TGGTGTCGCTTAGAGATTCGGGAACACTGGCGCAGCTCTACACGAAGCTGACATCCGATTCCGCTTCTAACGCTTGGCCCGCATTTCTGAGTGCCGTTCAGGGACTGCCAAATGGAGTTACCAGCGACGATCCGTTTGCTGGACAAACACAACGGCCAACACCCTAACAATCGCACGAATGGCGCGTTTTCTGGGTGGTACAGCATGTCATTTTTGGGCGACGCGGCCTGCGGCTAGCTCTCGGCTAAATGCACCGTCCGCCGACGCTGGTGGTTCAGCGTGGCCGCCCCGAACGGGAGCATCTACAAAGGACTTGTCTGAACGCGTCGCTACTCTCGTTTATCTATAAGCGCAGGCAAAACTGCTGGCGCGCTGCGACATCCAAATCCGAATAACAGCTCCCAAGTAAGATCCAGGATTTTGCGACCTATTTGTGTGTGGCCGCTTCGTCGGCAGGAGGGAATGCATGAAGAGGCACGTTACTATTGCGGCTTTTGTGCTTGCGTTAGCCGGCTATTCGCTGGGACACGAGACCCATCGAGATTCGCAGGACGCTCAGAATCAGGCGGAGATGACTCACGCCGACGCAAAACTCTCAAAGAAAGACCGTAAGAAGCTGGAGAAAGAAGATAACAGGGCGCGCAAGCAGGAGCGCAAAGAGGAAAAGCACCTCGAGAAAAAACAAGTTGAGGAGCAGCGAAAGCAATACAAGGAGCAGGAAAAACAAGCTGATAAGGAAAGACGACGGGAGCAGAAGGAACAAGAGAAACAGGTTGCAAGCGAACAGAAAAAAGACGAGAAGTACGAACGCAAACAAGCCGAACGGGCCGAGAAGCAAGAAGCTCGAGATATGAATCGGCACATCGAGCGCGAGGCGCACGCTGAGAGGGCTAGTGCCGTCCACATACCGGCGCCGCGATACGTTTACGTGCCGCGCATTCCAGTCTCGTCCACCGCGACACCAGGATTGTTGCTGGCACAGCGCAACGTCAGCCACGCAATTTACTCACAACTTCCCAGCAGCGACGTTCGCGTCTTATTGGATAGCGGCAATCGGATCGTGCTTCGCGGCTCGGCGCCGTCGCCCTCCTGGCGTCAGCGACTATTGCAGCTCGCAATGGGAGCCGCAAGCGGCTATTCGGTTGTGGACCAGCTCGCGTCTAACTTGGTCGGAGATGCCGCCAGTGCCGCAACAAGTGCCGCAATCGGCGGAGTCTCTGATCTGATCCACGGCTCACGCGCGAAAGATAACGTGCCCGAGACCGCCTACGCACCGCCGCCTGATTCTGTACCGCAAGCTCCCGCATATCCGCAACAAGCGCTTCCCAACAGCGATGCGGAGGCAATGAACAGCGTTCTCGATCCAGGCTCGAACGCCTGTGTGAATCTTTCCAGCTCCAGCCAGATCCTGCTGACGGGACAGGTAGCATCGCAGCCGAGCGCCGACCTCATACGCCGGTTCGCGCACCAGTTGGCCAGCTCTTCGGCTGTCGTAACCGATCAGCTCGCCGTCAGAACGACGGGCGTTCCCGCGGCCGCCAATGTGAGCGTCCCCTCCGCAGCCACTGCAGCGCAAGATGTTGCGAGCACCTCAGGTGCGGGCATAACGGCGGACGCGAGTTCTCCGGCAACGATGGTGTCTCCCGGTTCAACTGTTTGCGTTACAGAAAATCATGGCGAGATCTTTCTCACCGGTACCGTGGGATCGACAGCGGAACTTGGAACCGTGGAGAATGCTGTGCAGCCGTTGGTGGGTAATGGCCGCTTGCTTGACAATCTCACGATTGCCGGCATGAACTCCGGAACACAAATAGCGACCTCCACACCGGCGGGGAATGTGGGGTCGACGCCGCCAACGCAGCAGAGCGAAGTGGAGCAAGCGCTGCACAGCATTCCGCGCCTCTCAAATGTGAATGTCCAGGTCATGGGCGATGGAGTACATCTGTCCGGGTCTGTGGATACCATGCAAGACGACCAAATGGCAGCGGATGTGGCCCGTCAGTATGCTCCGGGTCGCCCTGTTCTGGACAACCTGGCGGTTGCAAACCGGACTCAAGCGCCTCGGCAGTAGAACGCGAAGCTCAAGCACCCGGCAAAAAAGGAACGGAGCTACTCCGGGGGCACCCTGCCTCGCTCCCACTTTCTCTTTGTTCGCCTAAACAGTCCAGGCTTTCCATATCTTGCCCCTGACTTCTGGTTCGACTACCGGAACGGCAGTCGGGCCAAGAAAATTGACGAAAAGCGGCGGGCCAAATGCCTGGTTTTACTGTGTGCACCCCATTTATTCGAAGTTACTCATCGGTCTGGTAACGAACAGACGGCCCGGCGCAGCAGATGTTCGCTCGGTTTAAGCGTGTCTGTTTGGAACGCCGATCTTCGTAGAAGGCTCCTTCAGTGTCTAGCCACGATTTGTACATTTCCAATCTGGATCTTCAGCCGGCGTCAGCGCGAATTCTAAATTCGTGGAAAGAAATTGCGTCTTATCTCGGACGCGGCGTCCGAACGGTGCAGCGTTATGAAAGGCAGCTCGGGCTTCCCGTGCATCGACCGGCGGTCAGGGAACGCAGTTCCGTACTTGCTTTTCCCGACGAGCTGGAACGTTGGTTGAGAGACACTCCGAATGGTAATGGCGCGTTCTCCGACTCAGGGGACAGCCACCTGTCCTCTCCATTAAAGATTTCTCCCCCGAATGCTAAAGGTATTCAGCTCACTATTGAGCTCGAGCTGGAGCGCGCAAAACGTGAGATGGAGGAGGCTCGCGCCGAGTATCAAAGGGCCGTCGAACTTTACAGTGCGTTGAAACGCCGTTATGGGAAGGGTAAAGCTATCTCGGTCGAAAGCGGCAAGTTGCAGTTCGTCAGCTGAGAGCACCAGGCGCTCAGTTAATCGCAAGTATCAGCGGGGGTATCGAAATAAACTTGAGCGGCTTCGAAAGAGCCGGTTTCCTTTTGCGATAATCCAGTCGTGCTGTCAGTTCTTGACTGTCATAGTGCTTGAATCGACGGCTTTCTTCCCGGTCACTCCTTCGAGTGCAGTAAGAATTCCTCGATAATCGCCTTTATCGCACTGCATCGCCAGGCCGCCTTTTTTGTCGCCATCCGCCCAGGTCAGGCCGACGTAATGTTTCTTCGACTTGCTCAGAGCGAGCAGTGCTCCCGCACCGAGACTAAACATACCAACAGCGATGGCAGAACCTACTCGTCTGTGGACATCCTCCCCATAGCTGATTTCGGTTACCGCCGCAGCTGGAACTGTGGCAAGTTCCTGCTTGCCTTTTACGAAGGTAAGGGTTGATGAGTTGATGATCACCTTGATTCCCGACCCCGCTTTGACATCGCCCAGAGAACCGCCGTCGTAAGTGACCTTGTATCCGTTTTGGGCGTCAGCAGCGAACATCAGGGCTGACATCGAAACACAGAGAACAACAGCAACGATGGACTTCATGCGTTTCCTTCCTCGACGTGAACTGTCCGGTCATCATTGCGTGCCGGAAAGATCGAGTCAACGGTACTGATGTAATGATGTAATCAACACTGACAATGAATCAGCGAACGAAATGTGCCGATGACGTGGAAGAAGTATGAGGCACGAAGAAGTAAAGGAATCTCCCTGTTCCGCAATTTGCCCCGCTCTAATCGGAAAATACTAGCGACCAGGTTCCGGTCTGTGGTTACACTCTCTGCCCAGCACATGGAAGCCTATTGGAAACGGAAGTCGGTGCGCCGGATTGGCGCTGTCCTTCTGCTGGGGATCGTCTGCGGCTATGCCACGCTGCTTGTTGCCATCAACCGCGCCATGCACGAGCCGCCGGAGCAATTCGGGAAGTTCATGTCGAGGATGCCGGTGGCGGTCTTCCTGATCGCACCGTTTGAGACCATGTGGACTCGCGCGCGAGCCGGGAACCTGAAAGTCGGCGATACCGCTCCTGACTTCACGCTTTCAACTCTGGACAAGACCGCGCACGTGAGCCTTTCCTCGCTTCGCAGCGACAAACCGCTGGTGCTGGTCTTCGGCAGCTATACCTGACCGCCGTTCCGGCGGGAGGTTCCCGCCCTCAACAAGCTTTACGAAGAATATGGTTCGCGCGTTCAGTTCTACGCCGTGTACATCCTGGAGGCGCACCCGAGCGATGTGTGGCAAATGCGAAGCAACGTTCGCGATGAGGTGGTTTTTGCCAGTCCGAAAAGCCTTGGAGAACGCGAAGCTGTCGCGGGAATTTGCGTGCGCAAGCTGGGCATCAAGTTTCCCGCCCTGATCGACGATTTCAGCAATCGTACCGAACAGGCATATACGGGATGGCCCGACCGCATTTATCTGATCGACAAGAATGGCCGAGTGGCTTACAAGAGCCGTCCTGGTCCGTTTGGATTCGAGCCGGATGAACTCAAGGTCGCGCTCGGCAAGATCAAATGAGAAGTCGATATCCGAGTGCTAAGCGGCTGCACTGACCCTGCGGATCAAGTCTTCCTGCTCCGCCTTGCTCTCGGCTCCGATGGTGAACGCGTCGAGTAATCCCAACGAGAGCGCGAACTTGAGTGCCTCATCCTGACGCTTGGCGAGATCGCCCTGACCGAGAATCTTCATTCCAATGATTCCCTTTCCCGTCGCGCGCATTTCACGAATCACGCTAGCGACGGTTTCAGGTTCGGCGTCCATGTGCGATCCAATGGGATTCATACGCACTAGATCGACTTCCACCCACGGAGACTTCGCAGCCGCACGCAGAGCGTCGATGCTATGGCACGAGCAGCCGTGAGTCCGGATAGTGCCCTTTTCCTTTGCCTCAGAGAGCACGTCCATCACGCCACGGAAGCGCGTAGTCCAATCGCCTTCCGTGAGACAGTGCATGAGGCAGATGTCGAGATAGTCAGTCTTCAGCTCGCGGCGGAAGCGGTCGAGATCGGCGCGCGCAGTTTGCGGATCGCGTGCCCATGTCTTAGTCATGACTGTGACTTTCTCGCGCGGTACATGCTGCAGCGCTTCGGCAACATGCGGATGGCTCCCGTAGGAGTCGGCAGTATCGAAGAAGCGCAGCCCATGGTCATAGCCGTTGAGCAGCAGATCGGAGAGTCCTTTGACTCCCAATGAGCTCTGGTGAGAGGTGTGTCCGAATCCGACGGTGCCGGTTCCCATCGCCAGCCTGCTGGTTTTGATTCCTGTGTGGCCGAGCGTGACTGTGTCGGTTGCTGCGAAGCGGCGGGGGAGAGTCTGGCCGAGAAGATTGGTGACGAACGGCCGCGAGCTGAGCCATGCAGCTCCCAAGCTATAGGCGGAACCGACGAGGAAGTCTCGACGCTTCATGGGCGCCTCCGTTTCGATTATTTTAGACGGACTGAAAGCGGTTTTGCTTTGTAAAAAGTTGAGAACTAAATCCCCGCTGAAGTGTCAGCTTGTCGGTGCTTTCGGCTGATCGCGCTATGCTCACATAAACGCCGGCTAAATTGGACAAGTCCATATTTCGGTAGAATGTCGCACATGTCTGAACCTACTGCCGAAGAACTTAAAGCGCGAATCGCCGAACTGGAGCAAAAGCTGAGTTCGCGCAGGACCGGAAAGCTGGAATTTCGCGTAAGCGAAAAAGGCGGCGTGAGCGTCTATGGCCTGGGTCGTTTCCCTGTAACGCTCTATTACGAGCAGTGGATGCGACTGCTGGGACAGATAGACGAGCTGCGCGATTTCATTAACGAGAACAAATCGCGATTGAAGACGAAGGACGCCGACTGAAAAGCTCGACCGCGGCCGGAGCCTGTGTGGTTAGCCTCTAGAGGCTGTACATCGTCTGTCTGTATGCCATTGTTTGCATGCCATCCGAGATCGATTCCGAATGTTGTCGCCAAGTGAATGTCTGCCAGCCAATGTATCCAAACTGTTCGTAATCCGCCGCTTCGTTGGCCAAAAGACTGTCGCTCTCAAGTCTCAACGTTAGCATACGGGAATCCTCCATCAAATTTCGTGAGTAGCTCCGCGCGAACGGTCGCCATACGCAGTGGACTTATTCAGCCTCGGAAGTGGGCTGAGCGATGACTCGGTCTTCGTAAGCTCGTGTGTGCTTGGGAGCGAAGAGAATTTCGACCATCAGAATCGCCGCGCCGACCACGATCGCGCTGTCGGCAATGTTGAAGTCGGGCCAGATGTACGGACCGATGTAGAACTCGAGGAAGTCAACCACATGACCGGAGAGCACGCGGTCCCAAAGATTTCCTAGAGCGCCTCCGAGGATCAACGAAAGCGCGAAAGCTGTGCTGTTCAGCCCTTGTGTGTGCCGCCACAGCAGCGCCAGGACCACGACTAATGCGAGCAGGGAAAAGAAAATTAAGAAAACGATGCGCAGTTCCGAGGGCGCGTCGGAAAAGAGTCCAAAGGCAGCTCCGCCGTTCGTGACGTGCGTCAGCTT
>DATLKS010000752.1:0-3408 GCA_035538255.1 Terriglobales bacterium | reverse complement strand
TCCTGGCTCGATCCCTTCATCATCATTACTGCGCTTCCGGGAGCGCTGGCAGGCATCATGTGGATGTTGTTGCTGTCGCACACTCGCTTGAGCGTACCGTCATTGACGGGAGCAATCATGTGTGTGGGTGTGGCCACCGCGAATAGCATTCTCATGGTTTCATTCGCGCGCGAACGTATGAACGCCGGGCTCTCCGCCAGCCAGGCAGCCCTGGAAGCCGGATTTATCCGCATTCGTCCTGTAATCATGACTGCGTTGGCGATGATCATCGGTATGATGCCGATGGCTCTCGGATTGGGAGAGGGCGGCGAGCAGAATGCTCCGCTTGGTCGGGCAGTGATCGGCGGTCTGCTGTTTGCCACCGTGGCCACTCTGTTCTTTGTACCAACTGTCTTTACAATGATCCATGGAAGAAAAGCAGCGCAGCCGGCTTTATCGCCAGAGCCGGCATGGGTGCACGAAGAGTAAAAGAGAGGAACCAAGAAAGAAGTGAGTTCGTTACAGGTAGTGAATCCGCCGTCAGAGAGCGGCCACCAGCTTCCGGGTGATCCAGGGCGCGAGCGGCGTCCTATTCGCAAGGCTGGCCTGCTGATCGGCGTTCTCGTTCTGGTTCTGCTCGTTGCCGGAGCGGTCACAATCTTCGGCAAGTTCAGCGAAAAGCATGCTCTCGCCGCCGAGACCGAGCGTCTCGCGGTTCCGAGCGTTGCCGTTACCCATCCGACGCAGGAGCAGTCCCACGAGGAGCTGGTCCTTCCCGCAACCATACAAGCGTACAAAGAATCTCCAATCTACGCGCGTACCAACGGATACGTGCTGCACTGGTATAAAGACATTGGCGCGCATGTGAACAAAGGCGAGTTGCTTGCTGAAATCGACACACCAGAAGTCGATCAGGAGTTGTTGCAGGCTCGCGCCACGCGCCAGCAGATTCAAGCGCAGTTAGGCTTGGCCAAGAGTTCGGCAGAACGCTGGCAGAACCTGCGCAAGAGCGACTCTGTATCGCAGCAGGAACTCGATCAGCAGGTGAGCGGGTACCAGCAGGCGCAGGCAAATCTGGCGGCGGCGGACGCGAACGTCCGACGGCTGGAACAGATGGAGTCGTTCAAGCATATCTATGCTCCGTTTTCCGGAGTGCTCACCAAGCGGACTATCGATGTCGGCACGCTCATCAACGCTGGGAACTCTGGTCCCGACAAAGAACTTTTCGATGTGGCGCAGGTCGATCCTCTGCGCGTCTATGTGAATGTCCCGCAGACCTACAGTCCTGCGATCGTGATCGGCATGAAAGCATTCCTCGAGCAAGGTGAGTACGCCGGCCAGAAGGTCGAGGGCAAAGTAGTTCGAACCTCCGAGGCCATCGATCCAGCCACGCGCACGCTGCTGACCGAGATCGATGTGCCAAATCCGACCGGAAGAATTTTGCCCGGCGCCTACGCCCAGGTACACTTCGCCGCTAAGATCGACGCTCCGCGCCTGACGGTTCCGATCAATACGCTGCTGTTTCGCGCAGAAGGCCCACGGGCGGCGGTGGTGGGACCAGACAAGAAGGTTCAGCTCAAGACCATTACCATTGGCCGCGACTACGGAAGCTCCGTAGAACTAATCAGCGGACTACAACCCAGCGATCAGATCATTGTGAACCCAGCCGACTCCCTCGAAGACGGTCAAGAGGTAAACGTCGCCGCGCCGAAACAACAGAGCACGGAAAAACGAGGCAGCTAGGTTCCTGCGCGCAGCTGTCATCCTGAAGCGCTTCGGTTGCGCGAAGGATCTCCCGCGATGAGTATGACTGAATGGAAGCAGAGGCCCTTCGGTCCATCATTGTAAGTTCTCTCGGAGGAGCCACGCTGGCAGCGATAAAACCGAAACATCGCTGGAGATCCTTCGCGCAAGGAGGCGCTTCAGACGACAGATCAAAGCACTGCCGCCAGCAATACCTAACCGAAATATTTGGCGGAAGCGTGTGCGAGTCGAACACACCCTCGACACCGCGAAGGTGCCGAGCGCCGGTTTTGAAGACCGGGAGGATCACCGGATCCCATTCGCTTTCGTAATACCAAAATACAGCACTCAGCATTCAGCACTCAGCCTCTTACCGGTATGGGTGCTAAAGGAGCATTTCCGAGATCCGTCGCGAATTGCTGTGCGAGAAACCGGACACCTGGCGGTTGCTGGCTGAGTGCTGAATGCTGAATGCTTGCAGTAGAATATCTGCTGCTTCCCCGATCCATTAGGTTTCACCAAGGCCCCATGACTATCCGCCGCCGGCTGAACCTGTCGTTTGTTGTGTTGATACTGCTTTTTGCTGCCAGCGTTTCGGTATACGTGTGGAGTGCGCACCTGCGGAGCGCAACCATGGAGCGGCTGGACCGCTCGCTGAATCGCCAGGTCACACTCGGACGCATCCAGCAGAATATCGACAACCTGCATAAGGAAGTAGCACTGCTCAGCAATCTGGCAACCGAGAACGAGCAGTCTGCGGCGAATCCCTCCGCTCGTCGGCTCTTCGACGAGAAGCTCGATGAGGTGGCGGACGAAATTCGGCAGTTTAAGCGGCTGAAGGTTCCTGATGATGGGAACGCCATCGATGAACTCGAATCGACATACGCCAACTTGGCGCAAGCGTGGCGTGCTTTTTATGACTATCTGGGTGCGGAGCAGACGTGGTCGATTGCGAACGTAGCCAAAGCCGATGGGCTCAGCTACAAATTGCTAAGGCTCACCTTGCCGCAGATGCAGGCTACAGAGACGAAGCGGGTGCAAAACGACGAAGCTGACTTCGCGCGCGTCGGGAAGCTCACCAATCGCATAAGCGCTATCGCTTTCGGCGTTTTCGTGATCGTCGCCGCAGCAGTTGCAGTCGTGATCTCGCGTTCCATCGTCCGGGGATTCGGCGCTCTGCAGCATGGAGCCGACTTGATCGGCAACATGAATCTTGATCATCGCATCGTGCTGCACACGAAGGACGAACTCGGCCGCTTCGCGCAGACCTTCAACATCATGGCGGAGCGCCTTGACATTTCTCGCAGGCAGTTGACTGAAGCGAATACCGAACTCGAACGACGCAATCAGGAAATCCGCGAACGTCAGGCACAAGAACTGGCAATGGCGGCCACCATCCAGCAAGGACTCATGGCGGTGCGCATGCCCGATGTGCCGTTTGCCCGGATTCGCGCAAAGAACATCTCCTGCACACAGATCGGCGGCGATTTTTATGACGTAGTGCCGATTGACAACGGCGTGGCCGTGATCATCTGCGACGTTTCCGGGAAGGGAATGTCAGCAGCCATCATGGCTTCTATGCTTCAGGGCATGATGCGCGCAGAGCTGGCGGCGAACGTGCCTCTAGCCGAGATCGTTGCCAGCGCCAACCGGTTCTTTACGCAGCGTGATGTCGCGGGGAAGTAT
>DATLKS010000751.1:0-10232 GCA_035538255.1 Terriglobales bacterium | reverse complement strand
CGCGAAAATCTTAATTTCCAATGTAGCTAAAGATTTGCCGTTGTCTATCAATTCCGGAAATTAGAAAGCAGCAATGATCTCCGTTCTTCATCTCAGAGTGATCGACTATGGAACCGCTCTGCTTCTCCAGCAGTCGCTTGTTGATCTGCGCAAGCACCGCGGCATTCCAGACGTCTTGCTGCTACTTGAACATCCTCCGGTGATCACGTTTGGACGCAATTCCAGCCGCGCAAACCTTCTCGCCTCAGATGATATGCTCCGGAAAAAGAGCGTCGAGTTGTTTGAAAGCGATCGTGGCGGAGACATAACATTTCACGGTCCCGGCCAGCTCGTTGGCTATCCAATCTTTGACCTGCGCGGATTTTCTCCACGCATTGGCGCAGTAGAGTTCGTACGCCACATCGAAGAAGCACTGATTCGCACTTGCGGAGATCTGGGTATCCCGGCGGAGCGAATCTGTGGACTTACGGGAGTATGGACTCAAGGAGCCGCTCAGGCCGTAGATTGTGACGGTGTGCCGAAGCCTTCACAGTTGAAGGCAGCTGCGCCAGAGTCATCCACGCACAAGAAGATCGCGGCCATCGGAGTCCATATTTCGCGCGGTATTACCAGCCATGGATTTGCCTTGAACGTGACGACTGATCTGGATTACTTCAAGCTGATTGTCCCATGTGGGATCAGCGATCGCCCAGTGACCTCAATCGCGCAAGAGCTGACCGGCAAGCGTGCTATTCCCAGCATGGAACAGGTTGCGAATGCGATCTCGCTAAATTTCGGTCGGGTGTTCGCGCGCCAGATGCTCTGGGTGGAATCGCTGGAGGCGTTGCTGCCTGCGCAAGAACGGGCAATCACGTCGGAGAATGCGGACCAGAAGAACGATGGCACCAACCCGGTCGGAGTCCCGCTTATTGTTCCCGAGGATATTCGTGGAGTCAGGCGTGAGCAACGGCCCAGCACGGAAGATGAAGTATTTCTCGCTTAAGACTTTTTCAGTTCCTCGGCTTCCCGTTTCACCTGCACAAATGCGCGGACCAGATAGAGAACATATCCAAGATGCACGCACCAGGTAAGAATGTAAGCGGCGTGCAGATGTTGAAGACTGCGAACTGTGTCCATCAGCGTGCCTCCGCGCGAGCAAGGCGAATCGACTGCAAAGCTTGAGCTTCGTGCAACTCCTGGCGCGCGCGTTCCAGCTTGTATCGTACCCAAAAGACCAACCCCCCATAACACAGGAACGCCGCCAGGTTAATGAGCAGCGCGGGAACCATGGCAGGATCGAGTCCCGACTGCCCCTGTTCGCCGAAGATTACGGGCTGAGGATGCTGCGTGCGCCACCAGCGGATCGACATGTACACGATCGGCACATCGACAAACCCAAAGATGGCGAGCACCGCTGCCAGTGTCGGTGCCTGCCCCGGCATCGATAACCGGCGCAACATCAGGTAGCTCACATAGATCAGCCATAACACAAATGTGCTGGTGAGGCGTGCATCCCATGTCCACCAGATTCCCCAAACCGGCTTCGCCCAAAGCATTCCTGTGAGCAATCCCACGGAGCAGAAGATCACGCCCAGCTCTGCCGCTGAAACGGCTGCGGCGTCGGCAGCGGCTGCGGAAGGCGTGTTGCGCCGCACGAGATAAAAAACCGACGCAAGCAGATTCACTGCAAACATCGTAAAGGCGGTTGCGTATGAAGGGACGTGGTAGTAGAAGATCCGCTGAATATTGCCCATAGTCGCTTCAGTTGGTGCGACCTGGAGTGCCTCACGTAAACCGTAAGAGAGCAAAAGCGCGACTGCGACAGCGCTCATGGTGAAGACTGCACGTTTCATCTAGGCGAAGTTTACTCCAGGAGCGGATTGAGTTGCCTCTTTAGGGGACGAGCTTGAGAGACGCCGAAGAGTCAGGATGCTGCGAACGCGGCAGATTTACCTGGCAGCTGCCCTAGCATTGCGCCACTCGACGGTAAAGCATCGTACCGGCTTCGATTTACCTTTCACTCGCAATGGTTCCATCGCACGTAAACCGAACTTGCCATGCGAGAGATCGCGTGCCGTCTGCTCTGAGATGATGATCTTGCCGGCGGGCGCGTTCGACATCAGACGAGATGCAGTGTTCACAGTGTCGCCGATCACCGTATAGTCAATTCGCCGTGGTGAGCCGATATTTCCTGCGGTAACGATTCCCGTGCCGATGCCGATGCCGACGCGTATTTCCGGCCATTGCCGAGCAGTTGCATCGCGGTTGAGTTCAACTACGAGCCGCTGAATTGCTTGCGCCGCGCGGACAGAATTCTCTGCGTCGTTTCCCTTGCTCACCGGAGCGCCAAAGACAGCCATCACACCATCGCCGAGAAATTTGTCCAACGTGCCGCCATGGTCAAAGATGATTTCGGTCACATGAGTGAAGTAGTGATTCAATATCTCCACGACTTTCTCCGGCTTCATCTTCTCGCTCATGGTGGTGAAATCGCGGATGTCGGCAAAGAGAATGCTCACCTTCTGATTGAAGCCGCCGAGCCGAACGTCCTCAGGATTTCGCGCGACCATCTCCACGACTTCAGGTGCAAGAAATCGCTCGAGTGCGGCCCGCTGTGTTACCTGTCGTGCGATTTGCTCGTGTGCTGTCAACGTCTCGATCGCTGCGCCTGCCTGCGTTGCCAGAAGCGCAAAGACGTTCCATTCATCCTGGGTGAACGCGTGCGGCCTTTCCAGATTATCTACATAGAGAATTCCAAACAATTTGCCTCTGCCGAGCAACGGAGCACACATCGCCGACCGCAGTCCAGCGATGCGCATGCTCTCGCTGCCGGTAAATCGCTCGTCAGTATCGGCATCAGTGACCAGGATCGGCTTCTGCTCGGTCCGAATGCGATCAAGGATGGCTCGGCTCAGAATGATATGTGGCTGGACCGCCTCAGCAACTGCAGGTGGACGCCTGTAACGCACTTCGCTTTGCCGGGTAACCTCGCCGTTCTCGTCGAATAGCATCATGAAGCCGCGCTCCACGCCTTCAATGCGGAATGCGAGGTTCATCACCTGTTCGGAGATTTCATCGAGCGAGAGTCTGGAGCTGAGCGCAATTCCCGCGTCGTAGAGCATGCTCAAGAGTTGATTCTCGCGCTCAAGCCGCTTGATCTGCTCTGTTAGTTCGCTTGGGACTTGTCCCGCTACCTTAAGAGATAGCTCGTCAGTCCGACCGCGACGGAGGACTTTATTCAACGTTGCCAGGAGATCAGTACTCTTGATGAGAATTCCCGAATCCCGGACATCCTCATAGCGCAACTCGTAAGAACCCACGCGGGCTACTTCGTTGTTGCGTAGTTGCCGCTCGTCGGCAATGCGTTCTCCGCCGATAATGACGCCATTGGTACTGTTGCGGTCGGATATGAATACTCTCCCGCCTTGACATTTCAGCACCGCGTGAAAACGGCTGACGCTGCTGTCGCGAAGAACGAGATCATTGGCGGAACCGCGTCCGATGCTGACCAGCGGCTTCGTCAACTCGAGCATGCCCCGCTTGCCATCCGGGCCGGAGATGATAATGCGGCTCATAGCTACTGAGGTTCGAGAGTGACCTCGAGCTTGATGGTCTGCCCAGGTTCGACTTGGACGGTTCGTCGCGCTGTCTTGTATCCCTGCTCGTGCAGCTCGATGGCGTACTCTCCTGGCAACAAAGCAGCGTGTGCGGGCGTAGCGATCGGAGAAGGTCTGCCGCGGATAAAGATCCGGGCTCCCGGTGGAGTGGTTACGAAATCGACGATGCCCTTATTGGAACGAAATCCTCCATTGAAAAGCTTGCCTAAACGGGAAGCGTTGCCTGCCTGCGCGACATCACCCGGGTTCAGCACGGGATGAAACTGAAAGATTTCTCCCTTTTTTACGTTCGCGATAACTTGCTGCTCGCGATAACCGTCGAGACGCAACACAATCTTATGTTCTCCCGCCCCCACGGGTATCTGCGCCGGAGTCATTCTGGTGGTGTCTTTCCCATCGATCTCAATATCTGCGCCGGGCGGATCGCTGGAAAGAGCGACAGCCGTGGTTACGGGAACCAAATCAACGCGGTAAGTAGAACTCCTGGGCCCAACCTCCACGGTCCGTGTTTCGGAGGTGTAACCCACTTTCGTGAAAACCAGCTCATGCGTTCCCGGAGTGACATCGGGCATGGTGAACGGCGTCAGCCATGCCTCGCTGGATTTCCCATCGATCTGCACGAACGCCCCTTCTGGACGGGAGCGGAATTTGATTTGTACCTTGCCGCTAGCCGATTTGGGCTTGTCCTTTTCCTCATCACGGACTTCGGCGTGAGTTGTCTTTTTGGGAATGGGCTTGCTTGAATCCGTCTTTGATTGCAGTTCCGTAGTCGCTTGAGGGACGGGTGGCGGAGGTGGCGCAGGCACCTGCGCAACCGGAGCCGCAAGAACATGCTGCGGACGATGCTTGATGCGATAGAAACTGGCAGCAGCAAGCACAATTGCAAGGGCCACGAGCGTTGCTGCAACAGCCATTTTTTCTCGTTTGCGAGCGCCCGCGCGGCCTGCAGCGCGGCGCATGACTCCGGTAGTCTGCTTAATTGTCTGACGCCGTATGGTTCCGGTTCTTAGTGCCGGCTGTGATTCGGCGGAGGCGGCAGAATGTCCGTTGCGCCACGCTCCCGTCGAATTAGCTGCAGCCTGTGTCGCTTCAGCGCCGGGGATCACCGCGGTGATATCCCCATCTGACGCGATAGACCGATAATTCGCCAGATCGTGTGCGAGGTCGGCCGCGCTTCCATAGCGCTCCTGCGGATTCTTAGATAGGCATCGCGCTATTACAGCACTCAGCCCCGGATGAACCGTTACTTCAAGCTCGCTGGGCGGAATCGGATTCTCATTCACGATCTTGTAAATGATGGTGGTTACGTTCTGCCCGATGAACGGACGCTCTCCGGTCGCCATCTCATACAGCACAACGCCGAAACTGAAGACATCAGCTCGCCCGTCGAGATCGAGGCCTTTGATCTGTTCGGGAGCCATATAGTTAGGTGTGCCCAGCACCTGGCTACTACTGGTCATGCTGCCTACGGCCTTCGAGATGCCGAAGTCCATGATCTTGGCCACGTTCGGGCGCGTGATCATGATGTTCGCAGGCTTGATATCGCGATGAATCACCTTCATCTGGTGCGCATAATCGAGTCCAGCGCACACCTGGATGCCGATCTCGACAATCTGTTCGGCGGGCAGCACACGTTTTTCCATGACCAGCGACTGCACCGTCTGGCCTTCCATGTATTCCATGGCGATATAGAACAGCCCATCGGCCTCGTCGGCGTCGTAGATGGTGACGATGTTCGGATGATTCATCAGCCCGGCGGCCCGAGCTTCATTTTTGAAGCGGCGGAGCATGTCATCGTGCTCCATGCCGTGCACATCGAGGCGCATGGTTTTGAGCGCCACGGTACGTCCGATATTGGGATCGATCGCGCGATACACCAGTCCCATCGCGCCGCGTCCCAGCTCGCTAACGATCTCGTAGCGTCCGATCTTCTCCACCGTGGGCACCATACACGTTTGTGACGGACGAATGCATCGACCTGGTCGACGCTCCCGGCTTGCTGATTCCTGACAGATTTGTAGCGGGCTCAGGGCGGTCTTCTGCCCAGAAGGGGAGTTCCCGAGCGGAAGTTACCAGTTACTTCCACGGAGGGTCAATGAAATCAAGGGGCTCGCAGGTTACTAACGAGAGGGAGGGCTATCTTTCCAGCATCAGGTGTTTTGCTGATTTGAAATGTGAATCATCTCGACTCCAGAGGCTGGATTGCGCAGCCAGATCGGACATCGTTGATCGTGGTTCTGTAAGTCGGACAATCCCTGCGTTCCGCTTGCACCGGGTTTATCAGCGTAAATTAACGTCAGGGAATGCTGGAAATGGACTGCTGATGACCCGGGGGTAAATTTTGATAAGTACCTTTGCGACAATCATTTGCAGAGAACGCCAAGCCGCACACCCCACACAGGAACAGCGAATAACAGCGAAATATCAGCGTATTTGGCACCGTAACCAAGGTACGACACCAGCTTCGCACCCACATGCTTCCGTGCTACCACGGGTCGCAAAAGCAAATCAATCGAAATTTCTTCGATAATAAGGCTCCGACCGCGCGAAAGGCAGTGCCTTCCCAACCGCCAAGACCTCTAGATCTCTTAGGCGTGCCGGAAGCAAGATTGTCAAAACAGACCACCCGTTGCTGCCCTAAACTCATCGTCTGAAGCCTCCAGAATTATTCGCGTCCTGATACACTCAAAAGTTTGCTTCCACGACCCCGAATGGCAGTGGGGCTACTCAACCCTTAGCAGGATTCGGTATTCATGCTTCAGCCAACGGATATTGCCATTGTGGCCGGCGCGCGCACCCCGATGGGACGCTATTGCGGCAAACTGCGCGACTTTACTGCCATGGAGCTCGGCGCGATCGCGAGTAAGGAGGCCCTCCGGCGCTCCGGCGTTGAACCCGGCGAGATCGATCATGTGGTTTTTGGCAACGCGCAGCAAACCTCAGGTGACGCCATCTACGGCGCACGGCACGTAGCCCTGCGTGCGGGGCTCCCCATCGAAGTTCCGGCTCTTACCGTGAATCGGCTCTGTGGATCCGGCATGCAGTCGATCGTGACGGCGGCGCAGATGATTCAGCTCGGTGAATCGAAGATTGCCCTGGCAGGGGGAATGGAGTCGATGTCGCAGGCGCCGCACGTGATCCGCGGAGCCCGCTGGGGATTCGGCCTCGGCGAAGGCAAAATGGAAGACTCGCTCATGGTGGCGCTGCTCGACAGCTACTGCGGTCTCTACATGGCGCAGACTGCCGAGAAATATGCCGGCCAGCAAGGCATCACGCGTGCGGCGCAGGACGAATTTGCGCTGCGCTCACAGCAGCGCGCCGCCGACGCGCAGAAATCCTGCCGCCTGGGCGAAGAGATCACTCCGGTCGCCCTCAAAGACCTCCGAGGCAATCCCACCGTCGAAATGTTCGACAAAGACGATCACCTGCGCTCCGACAGCACGCTTGAAGGCCTGGCCAAACTGAAGCCCTCATTCGGCAAGGAAGGTACGGTCACAGCCGGGAATGCCAGCGGCATTGTCGATGGCGCTGCTGCGGTGGTGCTAATGCCCGTCACAGAGGCGCAGAAGCGCGGCACCAAGCCGTTAGGCCGCCTTATAAGCTGGGGGATCGCTGGAGTCGATCCCTCGATCATGGGCAGCGGTCCTGTTCCCGCCACGCGAGCTGCATTGAAGAAAGCTGGGATGAAGCTCGACGATCTCGATCTGATCGAAGTAAATGAAGCCTTTGCCGCCCAATATCTGGCAGTCGAGAAGGAACTCGGTTTGGATCGGGAGAAGACTAACGTCAATGGCGGAGCAATCGCCTTAGGTCATCCGCTGGGAGCGACCGGGACGCGGTTGGTGATTACGCTGTTATACGAACTGCGGCGCAGAAGGAAGAAATATGGACTTGCAACCGCGTGTATCGGCGGCGGTCAGGGCATCGCGGTCATTGTCGAATCGCTGGCTTAAAACCACTTTCAGCACGGAGAGCCCAGAAAAAATTGAACACGGAGGACACGGAGGAACACAGAGGTTGATAATTCTGTGTTGCAAGCTCGTGACTTGGGCGCTTTTGTGAACAGCGCCTGAGGGTCAACGTTGTTCTTGGGTGTGTTTCAATTTCTTCTGCGTCCTCGGTGTCCTCCGTGTTCAATTGCCTTTTTGTTTTCTCCGTGGCTCCGTAGTGAAAATCGATTTTCGGGAAGAATGATGCAGATCAATAAAGTTGGCGTGCTAGGTTGCGGGCTGATGGGCTCGGGGATTGCGCAGGTCGCCGCGCAGGCCGGTTATCAAGTCACGGTGCTGGAAGCCGAGCAGAAGGCACTCGACAAAGGCTTTACCGGTATCGACTCCTCGCTCTCAAAATTCGTTGAGCGTGGCCCGGAAAGAGGTGGCATCACCGCGCAGCAGAAGGACGAGATTCGCGCGCGTCTCAAGGGCACGCAGAAAAAAGAAGATCTGGCACAATGCGACATCGTGATTGAGGCGATCATCGAGAACATCGATGAGAAGAAGAGAGTCTATGCGGCAATCGATTCCATTGTGAAACCTGATGCGATCTTCGCCACCAACACGTCGTCCATTTCGGTGACAGAGCTGATGACGGCTACAAAGCGCGTCGATCGCTTCATCGGCCTACATTTCTTTAATCCCGTGCCGCTTATGAAACTGGTTGAGGTAGTACGAACCATCGCCACCGCCGATCAGGTGATCGAAACCGCCGTTGAGTTCGGCAAGAAGCTGGGCAAAGTTCCCGTGCGCACCTCAGACAAAACCGGGTTCATCGTTAACCGTCTGCTGGTGCCCTATCTGCTCGACGCGATTCGCGCATATGAAGAAGGCGTCGGTTCGATTCCCGATATCGACAACGCTATGAAGCTCGGCTGCGGATATCCAATGGGACCGTTTACGCTGCTGGACTTCGTAGGACTCGATACGACGTACTACATCACGCACGTCATGTACGACGAATTCAAAGAACAACGTTTCGCCTCACCGCCTCTGCTTAAGCGATTAGTCCTTGCAGGCTGGTACGGCAAGAAGACAGGTAAGGGCTTCTACGACTGGAGCGATCCGAAGAATCCGCTCGCGGTGAAGCTGTAGGAAAGCAGCACTCAGCATTGCAAATGCTGAGTGCTGAATGCTGAGTGCTTCCTCATGAACTTCGAAAATCTACGCTACGAAACCCGCGACCGCATCGCATACGTCACAATTGATCGCCCCAAGGTGCTGAACGCCTTGAATATGGCCACTATGGCCGAATTGCGAACTGCCTTCGTGCAGGTTAAAGACGACAGCAACGTGCGCGTAGTGATCCTTGCTGGCGCTGGCGAGAAGTCGTTCGTTGCCGGCGCGGACATTGGCGAGCTGCAGAAGAATAATCCTGTGGAGGCCAAGGCATACACGCATCGGGGCCAGGCAGTTCTCGATCTGATTGAGAACCTCGGCAAGCCGGTTATTGCCTGCATCAATGGGTTCGCGCTGGGCGGCGGATGCGAGATCGCTATGGCCTGCACGATGCGCCTAGCGAGCGAGAACGCGAAGCTAGGCCAGCCTGAGGTGAAGCTAGGCATCATTCCCGGATACAGTGGAACACAGCGATTGCCTCGGCTGGTCGGAAAAGGAATCGCGATGCAGCTTTTGCTGACCGGCGAGATGATCAGTGCCCAGGAAGCTCATCGCATCGGACTGGTAAATGAAGTTTTGCCTGCCGCTCAACTTATCCCGCGCGCTGAGGCACTCGCTCAGGTGATCATTAAGAATGCTCCGCTGGCGGTCCAGTATTGCCTGGAAGCTGTGAATCGCGGAATGGAGATGACTCAGCAGGAAGGTTTGTTTCTCGAAGCAACGCTGTTCTCGGTCTCTTGCGCAACGGAGGACAAAAAAGAGGGTACAACCGCATTTCTGGAGAAGCGCTCAGCGAATTTTGCTGGGAAATAACAATACGAAAGCCCGCGTCGGGATTGCGGCAGCTATTGAGCCAGCATCTGTCCAAGAAACGACTGGGTGAGCAGCGAGGTCAGATCAGAGCACCGGAGGCTCGGCGCCAAAGACGCCGGTACGTACGTGCTCGATTTGCCAGTGAGAACGAATCGCGGATGTGCTCCGGATGGGAAAATCCCCAATCGGGATTGGCGCAAAAAGCGAGTCGCAGCTTCGTGGCTTCCTTAATCCTCAGTTCTGTTGACATCGCTGATGAGACAATCCCCGCATGCACGCGCTCAACACAGACGAACTCCTGAACTTCTGCACCGCCGAGACTGAGCGCTGGCGCGAATGGTTCAGCTTGAATCCGCAGACGCTTGACCTCCCTGTGGACATTGCGCAGGCGAGCCACGTCCGTGACCTCGTGCTGCACATCGTTGCCGTCGAATTACGCTATGCCGAGCGTCTCCTGGGCGAGAAAGTTACCGAGTACAACGAGCTTCCCACCGGCACAGTCGAAGAGCTGTTCTCAACGTCGAGGAGATCAGAGGAGAAGCTGCGCAAATTCTTACGCCAGGCGAGCGACTCAGAATGGGCCAAGGTCCTTAACTTTCCCGACCCGCAGTGCCGGTGATCTCTCGGCGAGCAAACGAAAGATCTTTGTCCATGCCCTCCGGCACGGCATGCGCCACTGGGCGCAGCTCTCAACGTTTCTTCGGCAACAAGG
>DATLKS010000750.1:0-6475 GCA_035538255.1 Terriglobales bacterium | reverse complement strand
CGGCCTCGCCCTAATGGATGGCAAGATCCTCAAGCCGGCGACGCTCACCGCAATGTGGACTCCGAGCGATCGTCCGCAGCTTCAAGGGGGAAAGCCAGCGACCTACGGCATGGGATTCGGAGTTCTTACGATCAACGGTCAAAAATACATTGCACATAGCGGAGGTCAGCAGGGGACCAGCACCACGATGGTTTTGATCCCGAGCAAGCGCTTTGCCGTCGCGGTATTTACGAACGATGAAGACTGCAAGCCGGATGATGTGCTTCGTCCCATTTTGGAGCTGTATCACATGCCGCAACCGTAGCTAAGCCGAGGGGACAGACGGAACATATTCTCGCCTGTTCCCGTTTTTGGAGAACGTTTCGTCTGTCCCCAGTGGTTCATTTTCCGGTTTTCCCGTCAGTGCCGCCGTAATCTGCCGATCCATCAATTACGTACGTCGGCGATTTTGCACGCGCTACCAGAGGCCCGCCTCGCGACTCAGGAACCGCCGTAGATAAGGTACTTCTGGCGGATCTGCATGAAGTTGCGCAGGTCGGCCTGATACTCGGCGGCAATACAACGAGCGTCCGTACCGGCTTTGAGGTCGGCGAGGACGACGTCACTGCCGAGCAATTCTATGAGGCGAGTCGTGTCCCAATCGTTGCGATAGAGCTTCCACATGGCCGAGGCAAGTTCGAGTCCGAGTTCCGGGGCGTCAAGAACAGCGCGGTCAACGACGATCATCTGCACGCCGCCGAGTCGCTGGCCGCCGAACTTGCTTTCCTTTTCCGGCGTGAACCACGTCGGCACGAAGCGGACGCCCGGGATTTCACGCGCATTGAGATACCGGGCGAATTCGCGGGGCTTGATCCAGGGCGCACCAAAGATCTCGAAAGGCGTGTCGGTGCCGCGGCCCACCGAAACATTTGTGTACTCTACGATCCCAACGCCAGTATAGAGCGCCGCCTCGTTCATGTTGCGCATGTTGGGAGAGAGATTGACCCAGACGAGCCCGGTCGAATCAAACCAGTCTCCGCGCTTCCAACCCTGGACGGGAACCACGTTGAGTTTGGCGTTGATGCGGCGCTCGCTGTTGAACATTTTTGCCAGCTCACCCATCGTCATGCCGTGTCGAATCGGTTCGGTCGTGTAGTTGACGAAACTGAGATGTTTGCCGTCTGAAACTGGCCCCTGTACGTAGATGCCGGTCAGCGGATTGGGCCGGTCGAGCACCACAACTTCTGTGCCCGTAGCCGCAGCCGATTCAAGAGCGTAGCCGAGGGTAGATTCATAGGTGTAGAACCGCGATCCGATGTCCTGGATGTCAATGACAAGGACATTCAGCTTCTTCAGCACATTTTCAGGAGGATGCCGGCTTGTCGCCGTCTCGCCATAGATGCTGTAGACGGGCACGCCGGTCGTGCGATCGACGGAGTTGCCAACGGAGTCGACGTCGAGTTCGCCGGTGATGCCGTGCTCGGGACTGAAGATCGCGGTGAGTCTGATGCCGGGAGCCGCTGCGAGAATGTCAATCGTTCGCCGCCCTTCGATATCGAACCCGGTGTGATTCGTAATGATGCCCACGGTGCGGACCGTAGCCGGGTCTGAAGCTCGCAGTTCTTTGAAGTTGTCATGCTCGAGCACGTCGATGCCATTCATAACTGCGCCATTGCGTAAGCCGCTGCGCGCTTGATCAGAGGGTTCAGCCGACACGGGGCAAGGACTAACCGTATGGTCCTGGCCATGTGGATAGACTTCACCTTGTGGGCAGGACTCGGAGCAGAGCGCAAGTCCAGCGGGGAAGATCGCGAACCAAATGGCCACAACGGGCAGCGCGAGAAACCGTATGTTAAGCATGGCTTTTCGAATCGTCAGAGTTTATCAAGCCGAGAGCCTCGCGCATATCGAACGCATCTGCTTCTCCACCGAAGCCGCGTGCCAGTGCCGGCCCTGTCCCGCACAGACGAGGCGTTTTCCTGATTGGGAAGCCAAATGAGAATACGCTTCCCCTTCCCCTTGTGGGAAAGCACTAATGTGGACAGCATGGCATGGACGAGTCGCTAAGCTTACCTGGCAAGACGCCTTTCGATACGGCGGTCGGGAATCACCCAGATCGTCGCAGCAATCACATAAACGGCTTGGGCGAGCCACGTGGAACGCAGAGTAGCAACGATCGCCACAACGTACAGCACGGGGGACACTCTGCCCTTCCAATCGCGCCCGATCGCTTTTTTCAGGATTGAGTCCTGACCTTGCGCGCGGATGATCGTGTGTTGGAGCAACAGGTAAGCCATCCCCGCCATCAACAGCACCACTCCGTAGAGCGCAGTGGGCACTGCGGTGAAATGATTTTCTCCCATCCATCCGGTGGTGAACGGAAATAATGAGAGCCAAAACAATAGGTGCAGATTGGCCCAGAGCATCGCACCGTTCACTACGGTGACGGCCTGAAGCATGTGATGGTGGTTGTTCCAGTAGATACCGACATAAATGAAACTCAAGACGTAGCTGAGAAAAATCGGCGTCAGCGGCATCAAGTCTTTCAGGCGACCTCCGTGCGGCACCTTCATCTCCAACACCATGATCGTGATGATGATCGCGATCACTCCGTCGCTGAATGCTTCTAACCGCCCTTTGCTCATTTACACACCACACACTGCTCGTTTGCCAGGACAGTACAGGGTTTTTGAGTTATCGATCAGATTATGTGGATCATAAGACAAGGCGGGCTGGCCGCAATTGCAAGTGATGGCGAAGGATATCGCTGTTCATGCGGCATCGCTCTCGCCGATTTTGCGGATCGTGACGAACCGTCCATCGAGCGAATAGCGGCCGTTCGTCATAAACAAGAGATTAGCTATCGCTCCGGGTGGGTCTCCTTCGCGAGTGATTTCGAACCAGAAGCAAACATAGTCTTCGCTCTCCGGCCCAAGCCCTTCCTGCTCATCAGATAGCCTGTTGGCTATCGTGGCTACGACTTCGTCGCAAGGTCCGTCATCAAACGTCAACGTGATGCGATCGCCGATAAATAGATTGTCCATGGGAACTGATTTTCTCACGCGCGGGGAAAAGCGGCATATGGCATTCAGCACTCAGTGCTCGGCGGTCACCTAAGGCAAAGACAACCAGGAAGCTACCAGCTCCCAGCTACCAGCCTGCCCCGCCCTATTCTTCTAGAATCTGTTTCGATTTGAAATGGGGCAGATCAGGCTATCCCGGCACCCGGCTCTGAGCTTGCTGCGGAGATTACGAGCTACTTCTTGCGTTTGTCATTGACGATCTGAATTACTGTCTGGATCGCTTCCTTGGTTTCGCGCACGCGCTGGTGACTCTCGCGCAAAACAGCCGGCGGCACAACATCGGTCGGAGCGACGGTCGAGTTAATCAAATACACAAGATTGTGGCCGCAATGGGGGCACTCCTCGGTCGCCGTCTTATCGAGTTCGATGTGGCCCGTGGGAACCGAAAAGGGACGCAGGCAGTCCGAACAGGTCATAACGATGTAGCCGTTGCTGGACCGGGGGACCCAAGCCGGAGCTGAATCCGATTTTGCCGGTTGCGGCCGCAGGGGCGACTTGGACAAGAGTTCTCGAACGACATCCTTCAGTTCAGAAACCGCCTTCGTTCCCTTCTGTACGTACCGGTCGGAAAGTACAACAGGAGACGTAATGGGCGCGAACTCCCCGCTGAGCACAATCACCGAAATGGAGGGAAATCTCTTGCGAACGATACTGAGCAATTCAAACCCCGACATACTCGGCATTCGCAGATCGGAATCAGTATGTCCGGAACCCCACCGCGCAATACGGCAAGAGCCTCGAATCCGTCCCGCGCAGTCCGGACATCATAGCCCTCTTTCGACAGTGCCGCAGCGATGGCGATGAGAAGCGCTTCATCGTCGTCGACAACAAGGATGCGCGCGGAAAAAGTCCCGCGTGATTCTGCCGGCGGGGCTTGGGCAACCTGCGCCTTCCCCGATGAAGGCGCGCTGCGCAACCACTCGTCGATTTCTTCACTGAAGGCGCAAACGGCAGAGCGGTCCTTCCGGTTGGGTCGGCGCACGGGCAGACCGAGAGACTCCCATCGCTGAATCGTGCGCACACCACGGCCAAGGTGATTTGCGATCTCTTTCCAGCCATTCAGGATCATGGGTGTCGTTCGAACGGCCAAATTTGGCGCACCCATATTTTCGACAAATCTGGGCGAATTTCAAGCGTGGGTGCCCGTTCTCACGCGGTGTTTGCGCGAAGGCGGGTGAGGTGAATGTTAATCAGCTCGACGGTTGTACTTTCCCCTCGCGACCACCCTTGCGCGAAGAGCCGTGTTCAGTTTCATGACATCCTTTCCACTCTGTTCCGAGACATCCTTTACACTCCCGCGCGAGCGAAGCGAGCGCGGGAGCAAACCCGCGGATGCCTTTCAGAGCGATGGATGTTCGAGAACAAAGAGTGCAATTCGTGATGGCAGCGGTAGGGAAAGAGAAGCCGTTTCGGACTCTGTGCAAGGAGTTCGGAGTTTCTGGTCCGACGGGTCGGTTGTGGATGAAGCGTTATCTGGAGCAAGGCGTCGAGGGCATCGCAGAGCGCAGCCGGCAACCGCATCACAGTCTGCGGAAAACAAGCGCCAACATCGAACAGCAAGTAGTGGAAATTCGGGAGCGCTTTCCCGACTGGGGAGCGCGTAAGCTGCAGCAGCAACTGCGCCAGGGTGGCGTGCAAGTTACGGTGAGCACTGTGCATCGGATTCTGCTGCGGCACGGCATGGTGGCCGAAGATGATCGTCATCGACCGGCACCGCAGCGGTTTGAACGAGCGGCGCCCAACGAACTGTGGCAAATGGACTTCAAGAGTCCGATTCGCTGGGCAACACCGGTGGGACCGTTATCGGTGCTGGATGATCACAGCCGTTATGTCGTGGTTCTGCCATGCGATCGCTCACGCTGGCGGGGATCTGGTACGCACGCAACTGGAGAATGCCTTCGAACAATGCGGTGTACCCCAGAGCATGCTCATGGATCATGGTTCGCCCTGGTGGAGCACCACTGCTCCTTTGGGAGCGACGAATCTGTCGTTGTGGCGGATGCGCCAAGGCATTGGCCTGCACTGGAGCGGCTTTCGCCATCCACAAACTCAGGGCAAAGTAGAACGGTTTCACGGTGCGCTGCAACGAGCACTGGAACGGCGTGGAACCAGAGACATGACTCCGCAAGCTTGGCTGGACGCCTAGCGCTGGGAGCACAACCAGCTACGACCGCACGAAGCGTTGGGGATGAAGACTCCCGCCACGGTGTGGCGGCGGCCAAGCAGCGAGCTCTACGACCCACATCCACCGCGCTGGGAATATGCGGAGAAAGCTCACGTCCTGAAGGTGGACTGCGAGGGCAAGATCACGCTGTCAGGACGAAACTGGAAAGTTGGCAAGGCCTTGATCGGCGAGTGGGTGCAAGTGGTGGCGGTTAAATCGAGGCAGCAAATTTACTACTGCTCGTCCATGATCCGCGAGCTCGATCTGGAAAGCCAGCGCGCGACCGCGGTCGCGCGCTGGCTTTCCCGTGAGACTACTTAATTAACAAAAAGTGGAAAGGATGTGTCGCCAACAAATTGCAAAGTATGTCCTGGCACTAGACAAAATTTATCGGAGGGTGGGGCACGCTCGTCCTGAGTTCATCAACTAAACCAAAGTCGAAGGACGGGAACGCGGCCATTCATTTCTCGTTTCTTTTATGAAAAGGACCGAGACTACCCGCTTTGAAAAATTTCTGAACTTGCCGAGGCACACCGCCAGAATTCCTCCCGCTGATCCGGCTCCGGCGACCACTACTGCTGTGCTTGCGATGCATGCTGGGCACATAGGTCCCTCCTCTGAATTAATTTCTCTGCGATTCTTCTCTTCCTCCAGCTCAACTCGCCGGATTGAAAACAAGCTGTGAAAACGCGCATCATGCGGTCACTATGCAACTACGTTTTCGTCGCAGCACGTGCGCGTTTCGTTTTGGTTCTTATACTCGTCATGTCGGCGCCACCAGAGGCCGCTCTCGTTACGCCCTTTCGGAGCGCGGTCGAGCCATTGGTACATACCCCAGAGACCGTCGAGGCCGCGCGCATATGTGGAATAGGTGTGATAGACGATGCCGTCTTCGAGCGCGAATGCGCTCATGCCCGGCCTCTCGCGGATGTACGTCGCCGCGTCCGTTCCGCACATAGCCGCGAATGCCTCAGGCCCATCGGGCGTCGAGCGCGAGATCGCTGCCCCTTCCTGTCCACGTGTCCGCAGTGGCGCCTCGCGCCGGTAGTTGTATTCAATGCCGCCCTCGCGCTGTTGCTCCTCCGTGTACGAAGCGCAGAAGTCGAAGTTGAAATCGCCTCCGACGGAGGACGCCCATGGAAACGTCCAGCCCATTCGCCGCTTGTACGCTTGCAGCTTCGGAAGCGCGGCTCGCGACGCAGCCCAGAGCATCACATCATGGTTGGCTAGGTGCACGGTGATGCCGTTG
>DATLKS010000749.1:0-5800 GCA_035538255.1 Terriglobales bacterium | reverse complement strand
GCATCAAACACATCCACCACCTGCAGCACCCGGGCAAGCACAGGAATATTGTGACCATCGAGACCATCGGGATATCCCGAGCCATTCCAATGCTCGTGATGATGGCGAATAATGGGCAACACTCGCCGGAACGACTTTAGCGGCTGACAGATGGCTTCTCCATCGATCGGGTGTTGCTTCATGATGTCCCATTCATCTCGCGTGAGTTCCGATCCCTTTTTGAGAATCTCGTCGGGCACTTTGATCTTGCCCAGATCATGTAGATATCCACCGCGTTCGAGTGCGACCACGTTCTCGTGTTCAAAGCGCAAATGGCGGCCAAGTGCTCCTGCGTAATGCGCCAGCCGCGAGCAATGGTCGCCGGTGTAGGGATCGCGAGCCTCGACTCCCAGCGCCAGCGTGAAAAGAACCGCCTCAGCGTTTTCGAGCTCATCGGTGAAGTGCTTGAGCTTGAGCAGACTCTTGACGCGAGCGTAGAGCTCCTCCGGATACAAAGGTTTGGAGAGGAAGTCATCGGCACCCGCTTCGATGCCGCGAATGCGGTCGCTGCGGTCGCTCAACCCCGTGATCATGACAACTGGAATCAGCCGTGTCGCCGGATCTTCTTTGAGTTCGCGGCACAGGTCGTATCCGGAACGCCCAGGCATGATTACGTCCAGAAGAATCAGATCGGGTCTTTCTGCCTGAATGGCCTGTAGTGCTTCATCGGCATCAGACGCTGTGGTCACGTTATATCCACGCGAGGTCAGCAGCTCGCGGACAAGCAGTAGGGTGTCGAGCTTATCGTCGACTACGAGGATTGTCTGCGCTTTGCGGGTCGGATTGCCGTTTCGAGAGCCCTGAACGCTATATGGCATTGAATGATGGGAGGCGAAATGTGCTTCTCGGAGTTGCACAGCTCGCGCCTCTCGACTGAATTACTATTGTGCCAGCACCGAAGTGCAATAAGACAGGAAAGTTTACCTTAATAGGCCACATGCGCTATCGCATCCTGCTCGTCGCCTGTTTATCCATTTCTTGGTCTGGCCTGTTCGCCGCCAAGGCCCACTTGGTCACATTTGGTCCATGGATCAAAGTGCATCTGTTTCTCGGCCCTGAAGCTGATCGCGTGCAGGACATGAAGATCCGTTCTCTAAATGTCGATGGCCGCTCGCGCGAGTTCACAATCGATCAGCCGCATGATGTTACGGATCGCATTTTCGTCGTCCGACGGGCTTACCGCATGAATGACGCCCTTACTTCCCGTCCCGACTGGAAATGGCAGCGCGATGGCTGGCTGCTGGTCGATCGCAGCAGCGGCCGCGTCTCGAAGATCAGCCTTCCAGACTTCGATCCTTTTTACTCTGTGGTGAGCTGGTTTCGCGACTATGCTGCCTACTGTGGTGTGACCGAGGGACAAAAGCTCTATGCAGTAGTAGCACAGCTCGGCCAGCGCAAACCGGTGCTCCGCGCGCATATCGGCGAAGCCAAAGCCGGAGACGATCCTGATTCAGAGTGCTCGGCGCCTATCTGGCAGAAGCAGCCGGTACAAGTGACCTTCGAACAGTTAGGCGGACAGAAGCGCAGCTATTCAATCCGCGGCCGCTCCAGCGAACCCGAACCAGCGGAAGAACAGACCGAGCAAAAAGACGGGGGAAAGCAGTAGGCAGTGGCCTGCCATGACCACCTACTATTCCAGCCAACTTGAAGGTCATTCCAGATGGTCGTCTTGGGACTTCGGCTTCTGAGTGATCCGCGGACGAGGCGCGCCAAACGGAACATGAAGAACGCAAGCGAGTTCCTTTAGCATCCCACGGCAGAGTATCCCTGACTCGGATCGTTGTTTCCGAGCAGCGTTTCTTCCTTCTTCCAGTTTGCGATGGATTCCGTATAATTAAAACCGACCTAAAACAAATGAAGGCTTACGTTTACATCACTTTGAAGAACACAGTTCTCGATCCTCAAGGTAAGACCATTCACGGTGCTCTGAGAAAAATGAATTACAAGGGAGTGGATGACGTTCGCCAAGGCAAATACTTCGTGTTGACGCTTGAGCCAAATCTCAAAAAGCACGTGGCCAAGGCCGAAGTTGAACGTATTGCGCGCGAGGTGCTGACGAATCCGGTAATAGAGGAGTTCTCCTACAAGCTGGAGGATTGATTCCGCAGAGCGTTAGGCCTTTAGCATTCTCTTGGTTCTTTCTCGGGTAAGCTCCTAAGCAGCAGGTCGCATCCATTCTGGTTAGACTAGTTCGGCTGGCCCTCCCCCTGAATTTGAAGGTATTACTTCCATGTGTGGCATCGTCGGATATGTAGGTCAAAAGAGTGTTGTCCCCGTGATCATCGAGGGACTTCGGAAGCTTGAATATCGCGGATACGATTCCGCGGGCATCGCCGTCGCCGGCAATAGTGATGGCCTCCAGGTGCGACGCGCCGAAGGAAAGCTTCGCAATCTGGAAGAGGTGATCCGGCACAAGCCGCTTGAAGGCTCGTATGGGATTGGACACACTCGCTGGGCGACGCATGGACGGCCCACGGAAGAGAATGCCCATCCGCATCGTGACTGCACAGGTCGCGTTGTCGTCGTGCACAACGGCATCGTCGAGAACTATCTTTCGCTCAAGAAGCGCCTTATCGAAGAAGGTCACAAGTTCTCAACTGAGACCGACACCGAAGTCATCGCACACCTTATTGAAAATGCTGCCAAGACGGCGAACGGAAAACAGCCTGTGCTTGAAGACGCGGTTCGCAGGACAGTCAAGCAGCTCACGGGAGTGTTTGCCCTGGTGGTGATCAGCGCGGATGAGCCGAACAAGATTGTAGCTGCCCGCAACGGCCCGCCGGCCGTAGTTGGACTCGGACAGAACGAGTACTTTGTCGCCTCTGATATTCCCGCCATTCTTCACCACACTCGCGATCTGTTCTTCCTGGCCGACGGAGATTTGGCCGTGATCACTCCTTCCGGCGTTCAGCTCACGGATTTCGATGGTAATCCGATCCAGAGGCAAGTTCAGCGCGTCACCTGGGATCCCATCCAGGCGGAAAAGGGCGGCTTCAAGCACTTCATGCTCAAGGAAATTTACGAGCAACCGCGCGCCGTCCGCGACACGACACTCGGACGCATTTCCCAGGAATCCGGCAGAGTCTTTCTTGAAGAAATGCAGGTCGGCGAGGACGAGTTCCGCAAGATTAAGAAAGTGAACATCGCGGCATGCGGGACCAGTTGGCACGCGGGACTCGCGGGCAAGTTCATGATCGAGCGCCTGGCGCGCGTTCCGGTGGAGGTCGATTACGCGAGTGAATACCGTTATCGCGATCCCATTACCGGACCGGAAGCGCTCACGGTACTCATTACTCAGTCAGGCGAGACCGCCGATACCATCGCTGCGCAACGTGAAGCGAAGGCGAAAGGCTCGAAGACGCTCGCGATCTGCAACGTAGTAGGGGCGATGATCGCGCGCGAAGCTGCGGGCACAATTTACACGCATGCCGGTCCGGAAATCGGAGTGGCATCAACCAAAGCATTCACAGCACAGCTCACTGCGCTTTTCTTGTTTGCTTTGTTTCTGGGACAAAAAAGAGATCAGCTAATCGAGCAGCAGTCGATCAAACTGGTTCAAGAACTGACTCGGCTGCCAGGAAAGCTCGAAGCGATTCTCAATCACGACGAGGCGTGTGAGAGCCTAGCTAAGCAATATCAGAGAGTTCAGGATTTCCTCTTTCTTGGTCGAGGAATACACTATCCCATCGCTCTCGAGGGTGCGCTAAAACTCAAAGAGATCAGCTACATCCATGCTGAGGGTTATCCGGCGGGCGAGATGAAGCATGGACCCAATGCGTTGATCGACGAGAATCTCCCCGTCGTCGTCCTGGCGACGCGCGATTCTGACGATCCCGATTCGGTACTGCGCTACGAGAAGACGATGTCGAATATAAAAGAGGTCACGGCGCGCTCCGGCAAAGTCATAGCGATTGCTACCGAAGGCGATACGGAAATTCACGAATCAGCCGATCACGTACTATATGTCCCACAGGCTCCCGAGTTGTTGCTGCCCATACTCGAAGTACTTCCGCTGCAGTTGCTCGCCTATCACATCGCGGTGAGGCGCGGATGCGACGTCGATCAGCCGAGGAACCTGGCTAAGTCAGTGACGGTTGAGTAGGCCGCGCGGCTCGCTTGAGGGGAAGAGCATGCAGGCTGACCAGTATTAAGTGCGCCGATTCTGTATCTTCGGACCAGACCTGCTCGTCTAATTCGTTGTGGTTTGCTACAGATCTCGAGGCAAAGACATAGGCGTTGCTGTGTATGAACCGCATCGGTCCGGCTCATTTCCGGCGCTGCTTGTGATCCATGGTTCGTCGGGCCCGGTCAGCTCATTTGTTGGCAACTATGCTCAGCAACTCGCCAAGTTGGGCTATGTCGTATTCTTTGTGCACTATTTCGACGCGACGGGAACGACGCATGCCAGCTACTCTCAAATCTGCGCACATTTCGCAAGCTGGATGGCCGTGATTGCTGATGCCGTCAGCTCAGCCGAGCACCACTCGAAAGTTGATCCTCGGCGCATAGGCCTGCTCGGCGTCTCTCTCGGCGGCTATCTGTCACTCTCCGTCGCCTCGAGGGATTCGCGAGTCTCGGCTGTTGTCAGCCTTATGGGAGGAATGCCTGCAGAGGTGATTCGCGAGACTCGCAGCATGCCTCCAACGTTGCTACTCCATGGGGAGGCCGATCCCGTAGTCCCGGTCAGCGAGGCGCGCGCAGTGCAGGACCTGCTGAAACAACTTGGCGCCGAGCACGAGTTGAAGATCTATCCCGGCCAGGGTCACAGCTTTCGCGGCATGGCACAGATCGATGCGCTCACTCGTACGCTGCGCTTCCTGAACCGGCACCTGAAGCAGGAGCACGCGGAATTCGGCGTAAAGGATCTCTTACTTAACTTCGTCCAATAAAGTTCACACGTCTTATGCTGCCTTATCAGGCTTGTCGATAGCTGATCTACTCCGGCCGAAGATCCGCTCTGCCTGCTCGATATCGCGCTCGATCTGCTCCGGATCTGGCATTTCGAATTCGGGATCGCGCGTGCTGTCCTCCTCACGAGCATCTGTTCTCGGCTGAGGAGCTTCATTTCGGGCAGCTTCGCTGCTTTCTTGCTTGTCGGCCATCGTTCGCCTCCGTTCACATTTATGATGGTCTCAACATCCGGGGTGCTGCAAATGTTTAAGGCAGCCACAGGCACTCGGCCTACAATCTCATCTCACTCGGCCCTGTTCTAACAGATGCATGGATCATCTTCCTAAATACGAGTTCCACGTTTCTCGCGCCGCTCGCGACCGGTACCAATTTGAGCAGGAACTGTTCTCCTGGAACGGCAATGTGCTGTTCGCGAATGTCGCCGCAAGTCGGCGATTTGCGGAGAAGATGAACCAGCAGCGCGATGTGGACCGTCATCCCGAGCGAACTGTTCATCCCGGCGCCTTGAACGCAATGGCGCTCATCGACGAGATGCTCCACGCTCTCGTCGCCCGATATCGCGAACAGCGCGATCCCAAAGTAATGGTCGATGCGTTGGTCTGGTTTGAGCAGCGAGTTGGGCGCGAAGCACTGGACAAGACGCTCCTTCAATTCGCGGAACACTTTCCACCGCGCGAGGTGTACGCAGGCCAGTTCACAGCATCGGAGTGGCTCGAACAATCAAGCGCAGGCACGCCAAATCGTGCGATCGCTTTGGAAGAAATGATGCTGCTGTGGCTGGCAAACCTAAATCTCGCTTTTCGCCGATTCAGCGAACTGTTTGACGACGATGAGTTGGAAAAAGCTACAG
>DATLKS010000748.1:0-1872 GCA_035538255.1 Terriglobales bacterium | reverse complement strand
GGTAAGTGGGGAGCCGACGGCACGCGCCGCATTCAGTTTCGCGTGGACGCGCTGAATGTCTTCAATCACCCGAATTGGCAGGTCAGCTCGGGCAACGCCGGACCAGACTGGATGGGAGCGCCGAACGAAGGCACTATCACGCTAAATACGACTGTGACTCCGAATGTGAAAACGTACTCGCCGATTACCTCCGCCGAGTACGATACCTGGGCGAAGGTCAATTCGCAGCCGCTGTCGAATACATCAGCGGGCCAGGCGCAGTTGTCGTCCATTCAGCAGATGATCAACTCGCAGCGGCTGTCGTCGGGTGCGCTGCCGACTGCCTTCTGGACTCTGCCGATCCCGCAGAGGTTCGCGACGACCGATCCTAATACTTACGATATCCGCACGCTGAACGGCTTCAAGCTTTACCGCCTGCGCCAGGCCTACAACACGGGGTTCGGCCAATTGCGGGAACTGCAGTTACCGCGATATCTGCAGTTTGGACTCAGAATCTTCTTCTGACGGGACTCATTCACGGTGAGGATCAGTTGCTGTTCGGCACTTCTTCTGTTCGTCACGGGCGCTGGAGCACAGGTGCCCGTGGCGACTCCAGCCTCCACGTCAACGGCACAATCGCCCACCGAAGAGCCGCCGCGCCAGTGGGTCGATGCGGCCACGCACCACCGCATCATTCGCTTGTCTGATGAACCCGGCACGGCGAGCCTGTACTTTCATCAGAACGCATATACCGTGAAGGGCGACCTGCTGCTCGTCACCACGCGGCATGGGCTGTCGGTGATCGATCTCCAAACCCGCAAAATCCGACAAGTCGTGGAAGGCATGGCACGCAACGTGATCGTCGGGCGCAAGGCGCGGCAAGTTTTCTATCTCAAAGGCGACACCGCGTACGCGACGAATCTCGATACCGGCGAGACCCGCAGCATCGCAACCGAGGCGCGCTTGCGTACGGGATCGGGCTTCGCCGTGAATGCCGACGACACTCTGCTCGCCGGAAGCTGGGTCGATAATCCGCACCCGCCGCAACAGAATTCGACGCAGCTTCCCAGAGACCGCGGCGACAACTATCCCGGCAAAGGATCCATGATGGAGCGGCGCCTGGCCGCGAAGATTCCGATGTCGCTCTACACGATCGACATAAACTCCGGGAAGATCAACACGTTCAATCATTCGACCGATTGGCTCAATCACGTCCAGTTCTCGCCGACCGATCCGAATCTGATTATGTTTTGCCACGAGGGGCCGTGGCACAAGGTCGATCGCATCTGGACCATTCGCACCGACGGCACCGGTCTGCGCAAGATTCACACGCGCACCATGGACATGGAGATCGCCGGTCACGAGTTCTTCAATCCTGACGGCAAGATCATCTGGTACGACGTGCAGACACCGAAAGGCAAGGAGTTCTGGCTTGCAGGCGTGGTCCTCGCCACAGGAGAAGCAATCCGGTACAAAGTGGAGCGCGCCGAATGGTCGGTCCACTACAACATTTCTCCCGACGGAAGATTTTTTGCCGGAGATGGTGGAGGTCCGAACAGCGTAGCAGCACCTGCAAACGGCCAGTGGATTTACCTGTTTCATCCTGAAGCGGGGATCTTGAGGGCGGAAAAGCTGGTGGACCTGTCAAAACACGACTACAAGCTCGAACCCAATGTCACCTTCACCCCCGATGGCAAGTGGATCGTCCTCCGCTCGAATATGTTTGGACCTACCCATGTGTTCGAAGCGGAACTCACCAAGGCACGATGAGCCTGCCAGCGTACCTTACTGAAAAACATTCCCGGAGTTTGCAAGTTCGGAACGCTCGACGTTCTGCTCGAGCAGGAATGAAAGCCTTAGCCTTTGTCCTTGTCGCCCTGGTTTGGATTGCCG
>DATLKS010000747.1:0-4457 GCA_035538255.1 Terriglobales bacterium | reverse complement strand
TGGTGCTAAAACTTGCTCTCTATGGGTACGTCGAGTGATGGTATGCAAAATCGACCAGGCAAAACAAAATTTTCTTGCCTGAAATCCTTACGATTTAGCTACGCTCGGAGAAAATCGTTAACGTCGATTCCAGCCGCACGCAGAATTGGCGCGCAGTGTACCTTCAGCCATATCTTTGGCGTGATGAGGGGATGGTAACTTTCCTGCCAGTAGTTGAATGCCACCAAACCTCGTGACTTCCCGGACCAGGACGATCGAAAACATAGCCGAAAGTGCGGAATCGTCGTGCAACTTCACGGTACTTGAAGCCAGAGAGGCGACGCATCAGCGGACGCTGACAGGCATGATGAAATCATGAAACTGGCGGCGCGCTTTTGCGAAGATAGGAGGCAACGGATCGCCCTGCTCAAGGCAGGATTCGACAATTTTTCGGCTAAGCCCTTGGGCGATTTCTACCGCTTCGGTGATGCTGCGGCCTTCGGCTACAAGGCCCGGGACGTCAGGACTAGTTGCCAGGAAGCGGCCATCCTCGATCCCCTCTACTCGCAGCCGGAGGGCAACCTCGTCTACTTCCATGATGCGCTCTTGTCGTTTAGGAGTACGCTTGCGCTCTGCTGCCATACCTGGAATTGTCGCATTTAGCGCTCTCGAGAGTGCTCCCCCTGCCCCGCGCTCCCGACAAAAGTCTCGCAGTTACACCGGGTCGATCTCGCCGTTCACGATCATGGCTTCGGCGATCTTGCGTGCCTGCCTGAATGTTTCCGCCTGAGAGTCGCCGGACGGCAAAGCACTTACGAGTTTGTCGAGCTCTTCGTCGAAGAGGTGTGTGATCAGCTCCGGCGTGTGCTTTATCGACTTGCCGTCATCGTCGGTGAGCTGCGCACGATCGCCATGCTGCACGCGTTGCGCAATCATCAGCCGGTAGATGCGATCGGTGGCCAGGTCTTCCATGTATCCGTCGAGCAGGCTGGCGCCTTTGCCGTTGAGTACGCCATTGCGATACCGAATTACCGTGCGTACCGCAGCACGCGTGCCTGCTAACGTGCGTTTGCCGACGCCAATCGGCTTCGGGCGCAGATCGGGATATCGTTCGTTGACTGGCGTATGCGTCTTGATCTGGTTCGGAAATGGGAATTGATCGACGGCAATCTGATTCTGATCAGGATGTCCAGTCCAGGCGCCATCAAAGCCGCGGTCGGATTCGTTCTTCTTATCTTTCTCGAGAACGGCGAGAGCACGGGCATTCAGCTCAGGATTCGTGCGATCAGGGTATAGCGCCGTCATGCCGCCTATGGCGAGCGCGCCGCGGCGATGACAAATGGAGACCAGCAGATCTCGAAGATTCTGAAAAAACGGGACATCGTGAGGAATGGTGTTACGGTCGGGCAGCACCCATTCCGGGTCGCTCAGGTTGAAATGAATGAGCGAGGCCATGTAATCCCAGCGTCCGAGGTTCAGGCCGAGGATGTGATCCCGCAGGTTGTAGAGAAACTCCTCCATCTGAAAGGCTAGAGGATGAGACTCGACCAATGCCATGCATTTGATGTAACCGTGCCCCCATCCTCGCAGCCGCTCGATCTCGTTGAACAGCTCGTTCCACCAAAGCGTTTCTTCTGCCGATTCCGATTTAGGAATATAAAACGAGAGAGGATGTTTTAGTTTCTGCGCGTCGACTCCGAAGGCGATTCTGCACACGTCATAGAGGGAGGCTGAGGCGAGATCGTCGCTGGCTAGTCCGGCTAGGCGTTGTGAAAGATGTAGGCCGCGAGCACGAGTGAGAATCACCGTCTTGCTCGCGTTGATCGCGACTTCTTTGTTGCGCTTCTTATCGAAGTACGTCAGTTCACCGCGCAGCGCCGCATGGATATTATTGATTCCCAGCTCGAGATGATCCCAGAAATTCGCCATCGAGTCTTCGAGGTCGAGCATCACTCCGGGTGCACCCGAGTTCAGCATTTTCACCACCAGCTCGGCATCGTCGGCCGGCCCGGTCATCTGATTGCGTTGATCCTGGCACCACTCCGGAACAGCAATGTTCCAGTTGCCGGTCGTTGCTGCCGAAGGCGGCAGGTGATTCGGCAATTTACCGGCATGCGCGTCAGTGAGCACGCGCCGCCGCTTTGCTATTAGCTCACGCTGGCGTGGACTAAAACGCTGATGAAGAGGAAGAAAGAACTCGAGAAATCTCGCTGGTAAATCGCGTTTAAAGTTGAAGTGTGCGGGAGCGGAGTTGATGGCAAATCCATGGATTCGATCCATACCGTTTGAAACTGTAGCAGGCGAGAGGCAGTAAAGGACACTTCGAAACAACGCTGCTTGTGGCTGCCGCAGCTCTCCCCTATGATGAACTCAAGTTCTTCGCGTTACATCGCAGCCAATTTCGTGCAACGAGTTTCGAGTGTCTAGCGAATCCTGTCCTCAGTGCGGCGGATCGGGTTGGAAGACGATTCCCGCTACCGCCGCGAAAGCTCAAAGTGTAGTCCGTTGCGAGTGCCGCGTCGGTAATTGGGCGGAGCGGCTGCTGAAAAAGGCTCGCATTCCAGCGCGCTACGAACACTGCACACTCTCAAATTTCGATTCCGATTTCCCCGG
Source organism: Terriglobales bacterium (assembly GCA_035538255.1). GTDB lineage: Bacteria > Acidobacteriota > Terriglobia > Terriglobales > Acidobacteriaceae > Gp1-AA112. The sequence goes on along the minus strand of DATLKS010000747.1, from coordinate 1,865 downwards.
AGCTGGACGCAACCTGGCGAATGCGCTCTTTCAGGCGAATCGGTTCGTGGAGGAATACCCGGTCGAGACCACCGGCCTGATGCTGCTGGGTCCGATTGGTGTTGGAAAAACACATCTCGCTGTCGGGATTCTCCGCGAGCTGGTCGTGCAGAAAAATGCAGCGTGCCTTTTTTATGATTATCGAGAGCTGCTGAAGGAAATCCAGAACTCCTACAACTCGAGCGTGCAGACGACGGAACTGGAAATTCTGAAGCCGGTCTTCGAGACCGAAGTGCTGGTCCTTGACGAGCTTGGAGCGGTGAAGCCCACCGAATGGGTGTGGGATACGGTGAGCCACATCCTCAATACTCGCTACAACGACAAACGCACGACCATTATTACCTCCAACTTTGCCGACCAGCCGGCCGGTGCCACCGAAACCCGCAGCTTCGCAGTGGCACGTGCGGCACGCGACGAAACGCTCGGCGACCGCATCGGCGAACGCATGCGCTCACGCCTGCACGAGATGTGCCGCAAGGTTGAGATGGACGGCAGCGACTTCCGCCAAAGCATAAGAAGAGCCCACTGAGAATCGGCATCTGGCCATCGCGTGATCGGGCGAAACAAAATCCCAAGTTTCTGCGCGATTGGCTATCCGGACGGGACTCGTTTGACAGCCCAGCCTTTAACTTCACCCGATCACCCGATTCTCTCGGCCTCCCACACTTTCGCCCGCGCATCCCAGTATGTGCCGGACGTGTTTGTCTTTCTCGATTACTCCGGCTACTTCGTCCAAGGAGCACTCACATGGCTCATTTAGGAACTCTGCGCGATTTCCGTTTTGCAGATCAGGCCAGCGATATACGCGGCAGCGTGCTGTATGGCAGCAATGACGAAAAGCTTGGGAAGATCGACGATGTGATCTTCGATCATGCCTCCGGCCATGTGAACTACGTCGTGGTCGATACCGGAGGATGGCTGAGCAGCAAGCAGTTCCTGGTCATGGCCGACCGCATTCGTCCTCGTGGCGACAAAGAGGACGAGTACACGACCGACTTCTCAAAGAACCAGATTGAGACCTTGCCTGCCTACGACGAGGCGCAGCTCAATGACCAGAATCGCTGGGAGAAGTACGAGCGCGACTATCGGCGCGCTTCGGGATTCGAAGAAACCGGCGGCGTGTTGCACCAGGCGGGCAGCACCAACATTCTTGTTCCCGACGACATTCCGGCCCAGGGACCGGTGCCCACGACACGCAGCGGCAAACCTGTTTCGGGATACAAAAGCCCGATTCGTCATCAGGAGACCGGGCTTATGGATACAACGCCGATCGGCGTCGGTCAGAATGCGGACGACGAAAGGCTGACCTTCGTGCCGGACGCGATTGGCGCGGATCGCGGCGACGTTAAAGACATGAACGTCGAAGCCGAAAGAGATCCTCGCAGCAAGAGGACTATTAGTGAAAGCGACGATGTCGTGGGCAGCGAGCCGGCAAGAGACGTCGTTCATCCTGAAGATGACCGCATTCACGCGATTCATTCCAATGAGGTGGCAATAGAAGAGACCATTGAGGGTGATGCAATCTTCAACAACGAAGATCTCCAGGGCCGCCAGCACGCACGCGGCAATGTTCACGATGCGGATGTGCCCAGCTATCAGACTATCGGTGGCACAGAGACGCAGACCTCACAAGGCCGATTGCCCAATTATCCCGACGCGAGTCAGGGCCAGCGCTGGGCTAAGTTTGAAGAGAATCTGCGGAGAGAGCGCCCGAAGATTGTCGGCCGATGCAGCGTGTGCGACGAGTTCCAGAATCGGCACAGGGAAGATGTTGCTTAGACAGACGCAGAAAAAACTGTTTCCTAAGCGTTTGCACCAACGTCTCG
>DATLKS010000746.1:0-1894 GCA_035538255.1 Terriglobales bacterium | reverse complement strand
CGCGAGAACCGTCTGGGTGTGCTGGCAGCGGTTCTGACCTGCAATTCAATCCTATCGCCGCCCGGGGCTGTTAACGATGGCTGGAATTTCTAACAGGGTGGACAGTCCCAGTGAATGCGCACGGGAGCGCTATAGACCGAGTCCGGCCAAGAGTGTTTCTATTTGCCGCTCGGTTTCGGCGCGACTCTGCGGCACGAGGACAGCTCGGCTCCAGCCCTGCAGATATGTGACGATCACCTGGGCTACAACCTGGACATTGAAATCCTCAGGTAGTTCACCTTTCTCCTTCGCAACCCTCATTCGCTCACTAAAGGCCCGATGGAGTGCGTTCATATCCGTTAAGACCGCCTTCTTCAACTCGCGCTCCTCCATCACATCGCCCGATAGGCTGCCCAACAGGAGGCACACGCGCGGCGTCTTCGGGTCATCGAGCTCGTCCAGCAACGTCTTGAAGTACGCCCGAATGCCTTCCTTTACGGATGACCGGGAAAGTAAGGGGTTCAAGCGCCTGCGGCTCACCGTGGCCTCGTAGTTTTTCAGGCATTCGAGAAAGAGATGTTTTTTGCTTTTGACCGTGTTATAGAAGGAGCCTTCTCCGATTCCCATTGCCTTCAGCAAATCGCGCAACGACGTTCTGGAATAGCCCTTCCTCCAAAAGAGTTGCGTGGCGCGGTCAATAGCCTGCGCATAGTCGAACTCAATCTTTCGTGGCATCAACCAGCAGTATAGCATATTGTGTAGCGTGTGATACACAATAGCTCATAACCCTTTCCCCGAACGATGCATCTATGTAGCAGTCACTACAAATAGTGGAGAGACTCATGCGAGCAAGAGACCGCCTAATTTACCTAGCGGGGCAACTCACAGCATTTAATGGGGCTCCAAGAGTCCTCTATCTCGGCGGCCTGATTTCTGCCGCTATGCTGACCGGATGCGCGGTCGGACCGAAATACCGTCCGCCATCGGTCCAGCTTCAACCTTTTCACAACGCTCCTGTAATCGCCGGTCGTGCAACCGACTCGGTGACTCCGCCCCTAGATACTTGGTGGACGGGCTTTCAGGATCCAGAGCTGACGAGCATCATCCAGCGCGCACTTGACCAGAACCTTGACCTGCAAGCCGCCGTCACTCGAGTGGAACAGGCGCGTGCAGTCGCTAAAGAGGCAGGTGCGAAACGGCTTCCGTCGGGAACGCTGAATGCTCAAGCAGAAGCGTTCAGACAATCTCTCGAAAGTCAGGTAGGGCGTTACTCTCCTGTTCTTCCCGGCTTCAGCCGGAACCAAGCCTACTATGACCTCAATGTCGGGGCGACTTGGGAGGCCGATATTTTCGGAGGCCTAAAGCGCGGCGCTCAAGCGGCGACGGCCGAGGCTCAAGCGGCTGAGGCAGCACACATGGGAACCAGAGTGTCGATCGTTGCTGATGCAGCAGACTCGTACTTTCAAATTCGAGGTGCGCAAATAAGGATACAGCTTGCAAAGGAGCAGATCGAGACAGACGATCATCTCGTTCGCCTCGTTCGGCAGAGAAAAGAAGCGGGGATTGCATCGGATCGGGAGCTCGCTCAGGCCGAAGCCCTTCTGTCGCAAGCAAAGGCCACCCTCCCGCCCCTCGCAATCATCCTCGAATCGCAACTGAATCGACTCGACGTTTTGCTGGGAGTTCAGCCGGGCACCTATGCGGCGGAACTTGCAGCACCAGCCGATATTCCTACCGTTCCGGCTATATCCACCGCGGGTCCTGCTTCGGACCTTCTTCGCCGTCGCCCAGACATTATCGCCGCGGAACGGCAACTTGCCGCCTCCAATGCCCGCATCGGACAGGCCCTTGCAGAATACTATCCGAAGATTTCGCTCGCCGGGCTGATAGGGAATGAGAGCATCGCTCCCGGACA
>DATLKS010000745.1:0-12314 GCA_035538255.1 Terriglobales bacterium | reverse complement strand
CTCGCAGTCATGGGAACAATTGCTTCAATATAAGTAGCCGGAGCCTGCTGGGCACCGCCACCGGCAGTGCCGCCACCCGATCCTCCTGACCCGCCGCTCGTGCCACCACCGCTCGGGCTGCCGCCTGATGTTCCTGACCCGCTGCTCGATCCTCCAGTTCCGCCCGATGTGCCGCCGCTCGACGGCGGAGGCGTGCTCGAAGCGGTGGGCGCCGGCTGATTAGATGTTGGGTGATTGGAACTTGAGGGGCTGTTGTTGCTGCTTCCGCATGCGACAACAAGAACACACAATCCGAATACGGCTAAGAGCGAAGCGATGCGACGCACGGATCACCTGCTTGGGAATTAGTTTCCCCATACGATGTGAGCCGCAGCCGCGGGTTCTGTTCTATTGGTGCCAAAAATCGGGAGTAGCCGGCTGGAGCGTGACTCCGCTTCCAGTTGCGCGCCTACGCCGAGTTGTGGTCAGATGCTGCACCCCGAATTTTTCGGCAGTTCAGGAGCTTCTATGAGTGCATGGCAACAACGGGCGGTTCTCACGTCCTTTCTTCTGTTTGCGTTCGCCGGCAAGAGCCAGACCAACACGCCCAACAATCCGACCTGGTGGAACAAATATCAATATCTCTCGGCGCATGTTGCAAACGGGAACGCCGGACCAAGCAACTCCGCCTCCGTAGGGCCGAATGTCGATGTGTCCAATGAATGCGGACCACAGAGTGAGACTTACGTCACCGTGAACACGAGCAAGCCGAAGAACCTTGCGGGCGGATCGAATGAGATCTTCCGCCTGCCGATGCGCGCCTACGCTTCGTTCGATGGAGGTTCTTCCTGGACCGGTGCTGACGCGCCGCTGCCGCCGGCCAAGGGCGCTAATGGCATCGACTTTGGATCCGATCCCAGTTTGGTATTCGACACGCAAGGGAATCTGTTCTACAGCTACATCGTGGTCTTCTTCGGAGGAGGCAACGGCATAAACGGCACAGAAATGGCAGTGGCGAAATCGGCCGATGGCGGCAGGAGTTTCCCTTCGGCAAACTACTTTAGCTTCTCCGGGGGCAGCGATCACTTCAACGACAAGCCCATGATCACGGCGGATCGCAGCCCTGGGAGCCCGTTACGGGACAACATTTATGTCGCCTGGGACGCAGCCAGCGGCGGATCCAGCGGAGGTGGAATTCGAGTCGCCAGCTCGTCCGATCACGGCACAAGCTTCACCGTCACGCGCGCTGACGATCCTACCGGCCCCGGCAGATCGATTGGCGCTGTACCATTTGTCGGTCCCAACGGCGAGCTCTACGTAGCCTGGAACGACTACCTCGCACATGCCATTACCTTCAACCGGTCGTTGGACGGCGGCGCTACGTGGGGTACGCCGGTTGTGATCTCGACCAACACGCTTGGTTTCCAGGATGCGATTCCCGCGATCTCATTTCGCGGCGCCCTGCTGTATCCTGCATGCGACGCCGATCGCAGCAATGGCCAGCACAAGGGCCGGCTCTACTGCACCTGGATGGATCTCACGTCGGCGGGCGTAACGGATATTTTCGCGTCGTTCTCGGATACAAATGGAGCGACCTGGTCAGCGCCTATGCCGATCACCGACCAGTTAGGCATGGTAGATCGTTTTTACCCCTGGCTCTCGGTTGATCCAACGAGCGGCACCGTGAATATTTCGTTCTACGACACGCGCAACGACACCACCGGCTTCCGCTACATGACTGACGTTTATTTCACCCAGTCGACGGATGGAGGAACTACCTGGCGTTTGCCGAATACTCGGGTCTCGTCGGCCAGCTCCAATGAGCATGACTGCGACGGACTCTTCCCGTGTCCGGGAATCGATTACGGAAATCAGTACGGCGATTACACCGGTCTAGTCTCGTACAACGGAGTGTCGCACCCGATATGGACCGACAGCCGCCACAATCTGTTTCCAGCAGCCGGCTGCCGCACGAACTTGACGATGGAGGAAGTCTTTACCGCAACCGTGCGGTGAGATCCATAAATTAAAGCCACCCCACTCATCGAGAAACCCCAATGAGTGGGGCGCCCGCCCGCATCGGCAAGAAGGATGCTGCCCCATTTGGGACTGGATTCTGATCGCGATGCGAAACCATGGCTCACGCACGTGGGCTACAGGAATGTCGTCCTTGGGCTGCCGGGTGCCGTCGTTTCCTTTGCCTCACAAATCCATATAACCGCTATCATCATTCGGAGAATTCGAGTTCGAGCCAGATCTTCATGTCCAAGGGCAAAGATCGCGCAAGAGAGTGGCACCGGGAAAATTTCTGGAAAGCGGTGCCCATTAGTTCGCGGATATCGGTTTTGGTCGCTGTCTTCTGCCTGTTTGCCGCGATTGGCTTGCTCACCCTGCTGATCAGGCCGGTGAAGCACAGCACGGGGTACGTGCTGGCTACCATCCTGATTTCGGGAGGCTGCGCGGTCGCATACGCCTGGCTCGCAACCATTCGCAAGTACTGGTACATGCCGATTCTTGGCGTAAGCGAGGCATTGCTGTTTGCACTGCTCGGCTCTCACTACGCTGCGGCAAGTCTTGTGAATGATGGCGAAGCATTGCAAAAACAGCTCAGCGTTCTTGGAGCATTGGCCATCCTGACCATTTGCCTTGGATACGTGCTCTTCATCGTCTTCATTCGCCGCGAAAGCGGTCGCTACTTCCGCATGCAGACGGAGATGGAGTTGGCGCGCGAGATTCACCGATCGCTGGTTCCACGGTTCGAGCGAACAATAGGACGATTCGAAATCTTCGGCGCATCCATTGCCAGCGGAGCAGTGGGCGGCGATCTCGTGGATTTGGCCGAATCTCCCGGCGGTTGGATCAGCTACATCGCTGACATCTCCGGACATGGTGTGTCATCCGGCGTGCTCATGGCAATGTTCAAGACATCCATTCGCAGCCGCATGGCGAACGGCGGATCGCCCAACGAACTATTGGAGGAAGTGCATCGCACACTGTTTCCGCTGAAAATGCCGAACATGTTCGTCACCGCGGGAGTGCTGCAGTTGCAGGATGGGAATCGCGTGAACTTTTCACTTGCGGGACATCCGCCGCTTTTGCGATACAGTCGCGCGGAGATAAAAGTGTTCGAACATGGCGCACAAAACATGCCGCTGGGGATCGTGGCTGAACAGCGCTTCTGCGGGGACGTTTTGCATTGCGATCCCGGGGATATTCTGCTGCTGCTCACTGATGGCTTCAGTGAAGTCTTCAACGCGGATGGAAATGAGCTTGGACTTGAGCCGCTCAAATCGAAACTGGCCGAGATCGCGGACCAGCCCTTGCCGCACATTTTTGACAGCCTGCGCGGCGTGTCGTTGAAGTTCGGCAGACAAGAAGATGATCAGACAATGTTGCTGCTGCGGTATGCGCAATGACGAGCAACCGTCACCCTGTGTGTCTGGCCATGCTGGAACTGACCGAGCCAGGGCTGACTCCGCTCTGCCGCAAGGCCAGTGTTGCGGCAGAGCGGAGCTTCTCAATCCCAAACTTATCTAGTCTGCGTACTTCACCGAGCAGCCGTACGGACGCGTTGTAGCTACGGCAACCGCCTGCCCCGCCATGGACTCCTGAAGAGCCTCAGACACGTAGTTCTTTGCTCCGTTCACATCAGAAGGATCAGGTGTGGGCTTGTCGTCGATTGCGCCATTGTAGATTATCTGTCCTTGCGGATTGATCACGAACATATGAGGCGTGGTCTTAGCGCCATAGAGATGTCCGATTTCCCCTTTTGGATCGAGCAGCGCGGCGGTGGGAGCAGCGTGCATCCTCTGCATGTAATCGTTCTCCTGATCGGCCGTGACGTAGCCCTGAGAACCGGGAGATGAAGAAATCACGGTTAGCCAGACCACTCCCTTATCCGTCCATTGCTTTTGCAGGCGCTGCATGTTGCCGCTCTCGTAATGCTTCTTCGTGAACGGGCATCCGTTGTTGTGCCATTCCAGAACGACAAATTTTCCGCGATAGTCGGAGAGTTTATGCGCCTGGCCGTGGCTGTCGGTGCCGGTGAAGTCGGGCGCCGAGTCGCCGACCTTTACCGCGAATGCGCTGATGGCAAGCAACGCCATAACTGTGAGAATGGAAGTGTGAATTCTCTTCATAAGCACTCCTTAACTGTGTTTTGGAGCCAAACCTTTCTGAGAAGACTTCTGTGCCCGCGCGACCGGCACGTCCACATTGTAGGACCTGTCGCGGGTAACGAGCAGCCCGCGCAATCGCGGCACAGGATGGTCCAGCTGCTCTGATTTCTTGACGCGAATCCTCCACATGCCCGCGGAGCCCTGTATGACTGGCTTGGCGGAGTTCTCGATTACCTGAGCGTCGGCCGGGATGAAGTCTGTGATCTCTCCCAGGCTGGCACCCTTTCCTGCAACTTTAATCATCAGGGCGTCAGGTTCGAGAGCTGCCGAGACCTGCGCGCCTGACGGCAACGCCTGCGGCAAATGCGCTTGAGTGCTGCGAATCAACTCGGCATCCGCTGACGTTGCGCTCTGCCCTGCCAGCTTCAGTGACACGTGATCCTTTCCGGGAATGCAAACTTCCCGGCAGACCAGATATCTCACGTCTGCAGCGATCTCTGAAGCCTTAGACGCGGCTCCGGTGAGCTTCGATAGCAGCACAACCTCGCTTTCGTACCCGTAATCAGTCAGTCCGTGGTCCTGGATTCGATGCGGCGAAGGAAACTGCAAGTCTCCGGCTTGAACTCCGCCGGGCAAATGCCAGATCACCTTGGGCGGCTCACCGGAATCGCCCGGATTGGTCCAATAAATGTGCCAGCCGGGATCGAGTTGAAAGCGCAATCCAATCCACTGCGACGCGCTAGCTGCGGTGGATGTCTGCGCAGAAATGAGCGAGAGATGCGCATGCTGCGGCCTGGAAGCTTGCGCGAGCGCGCAGCAAGCGAACAGAAGCACGCCAAGTTGCCTGACCACGGTGTTTACAGTGCCCGAGTTCATGACGAACCGACACTCAAATTCTAGCCAAATTAACCTCCAGCGCGCTGGAAGACTCCATTTCGGCCTACGGAAACGACGCCGTGGTCGACTAGGACCGAGTCTACGGAGCTTAGGTGTCCATAATCTGTGCCGTTGACGGTCAGCCGATCGTGGTCGATGATGACGACGGCATCGCGACAAGGCTCATAGGTGTAGCGATCGGCGGAAAAGACGGGCTGCGGCACGTGGATGCGGTAGCAGTCCGTCACCACCACATCGTGCGCTCCCAGCTTGGTTTCGACTCGTCCCAGCAGGAGATTGTTGCCGTGGCCACAAGAGGCAAAGAACAGCGCGGCAAGAATGGCGAGGCAGGCGCGAAGGAAAGACATAGCCACTCCCGGAACTCAGGAAGCAAAATAGAGTACTTTGCATCACAGAGTCAAGGGGGAGCTATCACCCCGGGTTTAGGCTGCCCAGCGTTTGGGGCGCCGGTCCCAGCGATGCTGGCGCAGCTCCTGCAGCAGATCCCTGGAAAGAGGTCCCTTATCGCTATAGCTGATGTTCTGACGGACATGTGCTGACTTCCGCATGCCAGGAATGGTCGTGCTCACGTCTGGATTCGACAGAATGAAGCGGAATGCCATTTCGGGAAGAGTCATTCCGGTTGGGAGAATGGCCTTCAGCCGATCGACACGTTCGATGGTTGCCGGCAGGTTCTCAGGGCCAAAGTAATTGGCGCGCCAATCGCCGGCTGGGAATGTAGTATCGAGGGTCAGCTTTCCTCCAAGGCTTCCTTCATCGAGGGGCACGCGGGCGATCACGCCGATGTTCAGCTCGCGGCAAACTGGAAAGAGTTCGTCCTCGGGCGCCTGATCGAAGATGTTGTAGATCACCTGCACGGAATCCACGAGTCCGGTCTGCAGTGCCCGGAGACCATTCTCCGGCTCCCAGCGATTCAGGCTCAGCCCAAAATGGGCAATCACTTTCTTATTCTTGAGCTCTTCAACCGTGGCCCGGAAGTCACGCTCGTCGGTCCAGCCGTCATCCCAAACGTGGAATTGGAGCAGGTCGATGGTATCCACTCCGATTGCCTCGCGAATCATGTCGGCGTACTTGATTACGTGGTCGCGAGGAAAGACGTCGGCATATGAGTAATCCGGGAGTGCCGGCCACTGGCGGTTTTTCGGCGGAACCTTGGAGGCGACATACAGACTCGTACCGGAATTCTGTTTGAGGATGTGGCCGACAAGCTGGTCGCTATGCCCTTCGCCATAGGCCCACGCAGTATCGAAGAAGGTGCAGCCGAGATCGGTGGAAAGTTGGAGCGATTCGAGCGACTCTCTGTCTTCGGAGCCACTCCAGCCGCTCATGCCCCAGAGACCATGTCCGATTTCGCTGACGTCGAATCCAGTGCGCCCCAGTTTGCGATATTTCATGCTCGCGGTTGTTCCTCTATCCAGCTTGTAAGTCTAACAAGGTTGCGTTCGTATTCTGCACTCCTACTGACGAAGACCGCCGGCCCCTTGAAATCGCGCACCGACACCGTGTGTCAAATCCACTATCACCACGGCTGGTGGCCATGTCCTGTTACGGACTGCGAAGTCGGTAAACTCGCACGTAATCCACCAACATTTTTTGTGGAAATTGAGTGGTTTCGTCTGGATTGCCGGGCCAATTCCCCCCGACGGCAAGGTTCAGGATAATAAAAAACGGGTGGTCATAAACCCACTTCGCGCCCGGAGGGAGATCGGCAGGACGTCGCGTCGCATAAAGATGATCATCGACATAGAAACGAATCTCCTGCGGCTCCCACTCCACGGCAAAGAGATGGAAGTTATCGCTGAAATGCTTGTTGTTGGGCAGACTGAAGGGCGAGCCGATGCCGTGGCCTCCGGAATATCCAGGACCGTGAATCGTTCCGTGCGCGATTGAAGGCTCGCTTCCAAGGTTCTCGACTATGTCGATCTCGCCGCACTTCGGCCAGCCGATTGAGCTAATGTCATCGCCCAGCATCCAGAATGCCGGCCAAATTCCCTTCCCGCGCGGCATCTTTATCCGTGCTTCGAACCTGCCGTACTTCTGCGAGAACTTGCCGGCAGTTTTAAGCCGCGCCGATGTGTAGCTACGACTTACGCCATCGGGACCGGTGTATGGCTCGCGAATCGCCTCGATCACCAATGAGCCACGCTCCTGCCGCGCATTGTGTGGACTGGTGGTGTAGTACTCGAGTTCGTTGTTACCCCAGCCATTGCCACCGCTTTCAGCGGTCCATTTTTGGGAATCAGGTGGAGTGCCGTTAGGACCGTTGAATTCGTCGCTCCAGGTGAGAATCCATTTATGACCAGGATGCGGACGCGCGTACCCAGGAATGTCGAAGAAAACGTACAGCAGCAGGACCGCAACACCAAGGCTTCTTTTATGGATGCCGATTGTCATTCGAGGAAGAGACTACTGCGTCCTGACTCGTCGTCCTACAACCGCGGCGAAATCGTAATATCCATTCGCTGCGTAACGCCAGCAGCTGATGCGAGCAGCGCAAACTACTGCGTCGGCGCAGGCACGAAAACTGTGCTTGCGTTCACGTTGTGCAGTGAATCGCGAACCAGACTTGGCCTGATAGTGATTAGCAGCTCTGCATTGTCGGTTTGTTTATTTCGAACCGAGGTGCCGGCTCCCAGGATCGGGAGCCTGGAGATGCCCGGAAGTCCCTGCAGAGTGAGCTGTTCCTGCCGAGTCACCATTCCCGTCAAAACGGCTGTCTCCCCGATCGGAACGCCAATGGTGCCGGTGTATTCCCGATTGGTGACAACCGGAACGCCGTTCAGTTGAGTTGCTCCGAGTCCTCGCAATTGGAACTCAAGTTTCAGCGAGACGTCGCGCAAACCGTGAATGGTCGGCGTCGCTTTCAACGTGAGCCCTAGATCCTCATACGAAAACGAAGGGAACGGTGCGGTGAAAGACCGATTCGCTATGACCTGAGAAATCGCTGGATTACTGAAGATCGGCGCAAAGCTGGCATTCAGTATCGGATAACGCGTTCCATCGCGGAAGGTCGCCGCGTCGCCTTGTCCGGCGCGAAGCGTCACGTGGTCAAGCGCCTGGAAACTGGATGTATCGAGCGATGCATGCAATGACGTGCCGGGAATGATGACTCCGCTACGCGAGACTCCGCCTCCGAACGTCGCGATTGGCTGATTGAGAATTGAGTTCGTCCCGCCGGCTGCAAGGCCCGCCAGCAGGGCAGCGATAGAGGAGCTGTTTGCCTGGTTGATCGCGCCGCTGGAGATGAGCTGATTGATCAGATTCTGATTCGCCCCGCTCAACAGCTTCTGTGCCTCGGTATTCACATTGAAAAGCGTAAATTGTGTCGGTATTCCCAGGCCGAGATCTCGGGCAAGCGTCTGCTCAACCTGATAGACATTCAGCTCGATCATTACTTGAGGTTTGCCCGAGTATAGATCCTCCAATATGCGAGTTGCCGCTTCCAGCATGGGCATGGACGCCCGCACCGTGATCTGTTTTGAAGTCGCGGCCGGACTGACAAAGCGCACATCGAAGATCTGGCGCAACAGAGTTACGGCGTCGTTTATGTCTGTCGGGGAAGACGCGTCCCCAATGTAGAAAGTACGCAGCGCAAGCCGCTCGAAACTTCTCCTGTTCTCGGGTGTGTCGGAAAAGATAAGCGCCTGGTTTTCCGAGATTGGGACGTAAAAAGTCTTTGTCATCTGCGAAGCTATTGTTGTTGCCGTCGCAAAATCGGCGCCTTCGATGTCAAAGCGCAACTGCTTACTCGTCACCGAACTGTCAATCAAGGCCCTGATCCCATATGCGTCCCAGACTTCGTTCAGCAGCCCCCGACTATCTCCTTTGAAGTGAAAATCATGCGGAGCATCTTTAGGTTGGAGCGGAGTTTCATCGGCATCGCGATAGCGGATTTGCGGGCGCTGCAAAATCGGATTCATGGCCCCGGCGAGAGCCAGGCGTAGCCCTTCTTGCGCGTCCACATTCGATGGATCGAGCACAAGTGCCTGGCGAAAAGCAGCGATCGCCTGAGGATTCTGCCTTGATTCCAGGTTCTGCGTTCCCTCTTTGAGCTTCTCGCGGATATTGTTTTGCCGCAGAAGCTCTCGCGCCGTAATGGCCGGGACGTTCGTGGGATCGAGTTGTAGAGCGTCGTCGAGCAGCTTGCTTGCATGTGCAAGATCGCCGGCTCGAACTGAATCCATGGCGGCTACGTATTGTTTCTGCGCTCTCTTCCTGTTGCTCTGTTCCGATTTGCTTCTCTTCGGGGTCGCCAACGCCGGAGAGAACAGACACAGACAGGTGATCAAGCTAAGGAAAGTACGCACCATCAGGATTCTATTCGACTCAGGAGAGGAACGAAGCAGGAGAATCGGCTTGCATCGACTTCACAGGACATCGTTGAAGCAGGAGATACACATCTCCGGTTTATGCAAAAGTAATTCCTCGACGCTGTAGATACCGGTGGCTACCGCGATGGCCGGGACGTCATTATTGTGAGCCGAGTGAATATCCGCCGGAGTGTCGCCAACCACATACACGACTGCGCCCTTGCCGAGAAGCTCTCTCGCCTGAGCGATGCCGTGGGCGATTACGTCGTCACGTTTTTCGAGTTGGCCGGAAAAGGCTCCGAATGAGAAATAATTGCGCAGTCCAGAGGCGCGCAGTTTAGCCCATCCGACACGCTCCAGATTTCCAGAGGCTACTCCCAGGAGCTTTCCACGGGATGACAGGTCTTCGATGATTTCCAGAATCGCAGGGCATAGTTCGGGCCGCAATTCCGCAGCGCCAAACTCCACGTCTGAACTCATGAGCTCGATCACCTCCGGAAGTCGCGGACGCCATTCGCTCTCTGGAATTTGGGCTAGCTCTAAGTAGGCGCGGAGGATTCCCACGTCCGTGTTGCCGTGTACGGGTACACCATCGATGCGGAAATCAAGGCCGAAGATCTTCTCAACTGCGCGATGGAAGGCGAAATAGTGAACCGTATCGCGACTGTTCAGCAGCGTGCCGTCGATGTCGAAGAGATAAGCGTCTGCGGCTGTCCAATCAAAACCCGACTGAACGTGCACGGCACACTGAGAAGGAGAATGAGCGGTTTCTGCTCCAACCCACCCGGTTTTCAGTTGCGGACCAGGCCCTTGCTGCCGCTCTTCGTTTTCGGTTTTCTCAGCGCTCACCGCGTCTGCGGCCGGACGAAGACTCATGCCATCATCGTACAGCCTTCTTCTCCAGAGGCGCGATTTCTTCAGGCCGGGCACTGCGTGGAGGACGGCGCACGCCGTTGCGCAGTTCGCTCATATCTAAGTCCAATTCAGAAATTGTTCGGCTCAAAGTATTGCGGTGCATTCCCAGCTCGCGCGCTGCCTTGCTCTGATTTCCATGATTCCGATCGAGTACGTTCATGATGAAGCGCTTCTTGAATTCGCGAACTGCCTCCGAATAGAGAATGCCAGACTCATGCATCTGCGCGACGAGTGCCTCAAGTTGATTCTTCACAGAGCCTCCAAAAGACGCCAGTAATCAAGTCAACTGCTCGCAGCCGCAATGGCCGCAGGTATGAGCGAATGAAACTATTTAGCTGTCCCCACAGGGCTAGTTTTCTTTTCAGACTCAGCGCGCAATTCTGCATTCTCCTGCCAACTGCCGATCGCCTGCGCTCCGGAGCGCACGCGGGCACGCAATTCGTAGGGCGCGATCCAAGTGGCAGTGCGAGCGGCCACGAGGAAATATCCGCCCATGCTGGACCGGGCCAGCGCCTGGTTGTCAGGAGCAAATGCTGCAATCGCAAGCACGCCGACGGTGACGATAGCGACGCCGCGGACGAGTCCAAAGGCTCCCCCGAGGAGACGGTCAATCCAACTCAATCCCACTTCCTTCATCATCCAGCGAGCCAGACGCGCAATCATGCCGGCAAGGATCAGGACGGCAAAAAAGATCGTCAGGAACGCAGCGATGTCCGCGTATTGAGTTGCATTGACATACGGGCGATAGAGGCCCGAGAGGCGGTGATATCCCCAAACGGCGCTCAAATATCCGAGAACCACTCCGGCCAGAGAGAAGATCTCGTACAGAAAGCCTTGAGCCGCCGACAACAAAATGGAAAGTACGACTATGCCAACGATACTCCAGTCAAACAGCGTCACAGTTCGAGCTCCTTGCCGGAGAGTTGACCGTAAGCATGTATGTACTTTTCGCGCGTCTTCTGAACTACGTGGTCAGGAAGAGCGGGAGCGGGGGGATTTTTGTCCCAGCGAATAGATTCGAGGTAATCGCGCACAAATTGCTTATCGTAGGAGAGCTGAGGTCCGCCTGGGCGATAGCTCTCGGCCGGCCAGAAGCGCGAGGAGTCAGGAGTAAGTACTTCGTCTGTAAGGGCGATCTTGCCATCGATGACGCCGAACTCAAATTTCGTATCGGCGATGATGATGCCGCGAGCGGCCGCGTGGCTCACGGCGAGAGAATAGATGTGGAGCGTCAGGTCCCGCAGGTTTTCTGCCTGATCGCGACCGACAATTTTTGCCATCTCGTCAAATGAGATATTTACGTCGTGTCCGCTGCTCGACTTGGTTGCCGGAGTGAAGATCGGTTCCGGCAGTTGATCGGATTGTCGCAGACCGGCAGGTAATCGAATGCCGCAGACTGACTGATTCTGCTGGTAATCCTTCCAGCCCGATCCGGATAAGTATCCGCGCGCTACGCACTCCACCGGAAACATTTTTGCCCGGCGTACCAGCATCGATCGTCCACGGAGCTGCTCGTCCAGATATCGCAGCGGCTCCGGATAGTCCTCGAGTCGCGCAGTGACAACATGATTGGGAACGATGCCCCGCAGAAACTCGAACCAGAAGAGCGACAGTTGCGTCAGCACTTTTCCCTTATCGGGAATTAGTGTGGCAAGCACATGATCGAACGCCGAAATTCGATCTGAGGCAACGAAGAGTAGATTGTCCCCGGCTTCATAAATGTCCCGCACCTTGCCCCGGGCATGCAACGTCAACGTGGATAGGTCGGATTGGGTCAGCAGTGAGCTCAAAGTCGGGTGATTTCTACTCAAGAAGTGACAGGAAGCATTCGTATTCTAACCCTCACGGAATTTTTGTCAACGCATCGTGAGATGACTTTTCGAGCAATGAGGATTGAATCACTTGCACGAAAGAAAAAAATGTGATGCATGGAGAAAAAAAATGCCGAGCTCGTTTCTTTCAGAGAAGCTGCGGTGAGATGTTGCAGTGTCTCTTGAAGAAGTGCTGCTCATCATTGCAATTTTCTAATGTGGAGTGGGAGTGAGGATTCCACAGCATGCACAGGGCGAACCTTCCTGCTCAACAAAAAAGTTTT
>DATLKS010000744.1:0-2562 GCA_035538255.1 Terriglobales bacterium | reverse complement strand
TGCTTCGACGTGCATGTCCTCGGTCGCACCAAGGCCAACACCGATAAAGACCGCGTCGTACTCGCTCTCGAGCTGAGCCAGAGGAATGTCTTTCCCGACGCTGACTCCATTACGAATCTCAACACCAAGTGCGCGAATCATTTCGATTTCACGCACGGCATCGGCAGCGCGCATCTTGTATGCTGCAATCCCGTAGGTATTCAGGCCGCCCGGCTGAGGCTTCGCGTCAAAAATCACGGTCGTATATCCCAGCCTGCGCAGCTCCGTCGCGCATGAAAGGCTTGCAGGTCCTGCTCCGATCAGTGCTACCTGGCGGCCATTCGATGGACCAGGCTTGAGCACTTGCATGTTTCGATCAAGGACATGATCCACAGCATGGCGCTGCAATCTGCCAATCTCGACCGGCTTCTTGCCTTCTGCATTCAGGACACAGGCGCCCTCACAAAGTACCGAAGTGGGACACACTCGTCCACAACTGTGGCCCAGTACGTTCGCCGAAAGAATCGTTCGCGCCGAGCCAACGAGATTGTGTGTGAGGATCTGCCGGATGAATTGCGGAATGTTTATCTCGGTCGGACAGGCCTTGATGCAGGGAGCATCGAAGCAGAAGAGGCAGCGCGAGGCGGCTTCCAACGCCAGCGAGGGACTTAGCGGCGGATTGATATCAGCAAAGTTCTCCTCAAGCTGCTCCAGAGTGAGTTTAGGGCCCGTATGCATGGATCACCTAGTCCAAGCCTACCGCGAAAGAGGGGTGGAAGTTTCGGGAGGATAGCATAAAATCACGCATTCTGAGCTACTGGCTGCTGGCTACTCGCTGCTGGCTGCCGGCCAGAAGCAAAAACGCCACCTCACGAACGGAGTCAAAACGCTCGACCGTATCCGCCACCTGATCAGCGGCTGCTGGTTTGGCCAGCAGCGAGCAGCCCAGTAGCCAGCAGCTTTTTCGGAGATTGAATGTCTTTCGACGCACTAATCAAGAATGGAACCGTAGTCACTGCTACAGATACCTATCCGGCCGACGTGGCCGTCGCCGATGGCAAGATCCATGCCATCGGCAAGAGTTTGCCGCAGGAGAACGCGACGCGCCTCTTCGATGCCAGTAACAAGTACGTAATGCCGGGAGGCATCGACGTCCACACTCACTTGGACATGCCTTTCGGTGGCACAACCAGCGCCGATGACTTCGAGACGGGCACGCGTGCAGCGGCATTCGGCGGCACCACCACGCTCATTGATTTTGCTATCCAGTACAAAGGCCAGACACTGCGCACCGCGTTCGACACCTGGATGCAGAAGGCTGAATCCAAAGCCGTGAGCGACTACGCCTTCCACTGCATCATTACCGATCTTCCGGAAGCACGGATCGAAGAGATGTCGGAGTTGATCCGCGATGGCGTCACCAGCTTCAAGCTCTTCATGGCGTATCCCGGAGTGTTCATGCTCGATGATGCGACGATCTTCCGCGCGATGCGCGCTGCGTCCAAGAGCGGCGCCATGATCTGCATGCATGCGGAAAATGGCGGCGCGATCGACGTGATCGTCAAGCAGGCACTCGCCGAGGGAAAGACTGCACCCAAATATCACGCGCTCACTCGTCCCACCACAGCAGAAGCCGAGGCCACCGCTCGCGCAATTGCTCTTGCCGAAATGGCCGGATCCCCTGTTTACATCGTTCACCTAAGCTGCAACGACGCGCTGGAAAAAGTCCGCGAGGCACGCGATCGTGGTCTGCCGGTGTATGCGGAGACCTGTCCGCAATACCTGTATCTGTCACTCGAAGACATGGACGCACCTGGCTTCGAGGGCGCGAAATACGTCTTCACTCCACCACTGCGCGAGAAGTGGCATCAGGAGAAGCTGTGGAATGGGCTAAAGCACGATCACTTGCAGGTAGTCTCGACCGACCACTGCCCCTTCTGCTTCAAGGAACAAAAGGAGCTCGGCAAAGACGACTTCACCAAAATCCCCAATGGCGGACCGGGCATCGAGCATCGCATGAGTCTCGTGTACTCGGGCGGAGTCGGCAAAGGTCGCTTTAGCGTGAATCGATTCGTGGAACTCGTTTCGACCACGCCCGCCAAGATCTTCGGCCTTTATCCACGAAAAGGCACGATAGCCGTCGGTGGCGACGCCGATCTTGTGATTTTCGATCCAAATCGGGAACATACCATCAGCGCCAAGAGTCATCACATGCGGGTCGATTACTCGATGTTCGAGGGTGTAAAGGTAAAGGGCATGCCCGATGTGGTGATGTCACGCGGGCGGGTGCTGGTGGAAGGCGAGCAGTTTCAGGGAAAAGCGGGACGTGGGACGTTTTTGAAGCGCGCTACATTTGCAGGTGTATGATTCATCTCGCTTGAGGATAGCTTCACAAGCGCCGAATTGAGAGGTCCGATCAGTGACCAGAGAGCAAGTATGAGCCTATCGAGAATCAAGTCGCTTTTAGCTGACTTAGCCAGCGCAAACAAGAACTTAGGTTCGCGCAGCAAAGTGAGTCGAGCCATTAGGCGCGAGCTTCGAGGTCTTGGACACTGGGGCGGTCTGCGAGGCCAGAAGTCAATT
>DATLKS010000743.1:0-1809 GCA_035538255.1 Terriglobales bacterium | reverse complement strand
CCTCTGGGCAAAAGTCGCTTAGGAGGTCAAGCGAAGTCATTAGGAACGGAATCGTTCGACAAGGCCATC
Source organism: Terriglobales bacterium (assembly GCA_035538255.1). Taxonomy (GTDB): domain Bacteria; phylum Acidobacteriota; class Terriglobia; order Terriglobales; family Acidobacteriaceae; genus Gp1-AA112. The sequence continues at coordinate 1,740 of DATLKS010000743.1, read as the reverse complement.
GGGCAAGGTGTTCCCCGACCCAACTCACGGGTGAAAAGAGGCATGTCGAGGGCAGGCATTGGACGTGTAATTGTTGCCGTAGCCGCCGCCTATGTGGCCAATGGAATCCTGGCCATGGTAACGGAACAGCTCCTTTCATCACGAACGCAAGCGGCGGGACACACGCGCTCACTCTATTATTTTACGGTCGATCTCGTTACCCAAAGCGTCTATACCGTTGCCGCCGGGTACCTGTGTTGCGTAATTGCGCGACCCTCACAGCGTATTGCCATCGTGGGCTTGATCGCACTCGGTCTGTTAGTGGGATCGGTGTCTCTGGTCGTCTCCTGGAAGTTAGAGCCGCAGTGGTACGGCATCGGGTTGCTGGCCGTTTATTCGCCATGCGCGTGGATCGGATGGACCTGGAGAGTCAGGCAAACGCTCAGGTCCGCCCAGCGAGGCCGTGGCGTCAGCGAACACTGATGAGCTTCGTCGCAGGCGGCCTCAGTGGCTTGGCTTTGTGGAACAGGCTCAACAAGCCGGGCGTGAGCGTCTCGATCTGCGAGCGCGGCTTCCAAGCGCAGTTTTAGCAGCCCGGAATACCTGTCCTTATCAATGCGGAGCGCCAGCTGCAGTTACATATCGGGTACGGATGCGGGGCAACGTTCGATTCCTTGCTTTGAGATGCCTGCTTCACGTCATCGCGAATCTCTTTAGGTCTCATCACCAACCGCGCGATCAGCTTGCGTCATCGCACCCATCCGCCGTTCCAGAAATGGATTGGGAAGAATGAAGAACAGCGGCACGGCGGCGAACAGGACAAGGCTGATGGTTGTGCTCCAGCCGGCAATCCCGAGGGCGAGTGCGTACACGACCATGGGCGACGAATGAATCTTGATTACCCACCGGACAAAATCACGATTCAGGTGAGAGACGACCAGCGCCCGATGGGAGGTCGCGTACAGCCAGAAGAACAATCCTGCTAAGTTGGTCGCGATTAGCGTGCCCCCGTAGAGTTGTACAACCAGCGGATTCGCAAATCCAGTTCCAAGCAACGAGGCCGGAAACGGGATGAAGACGACACAGAGAAGCAAGAGCAGATTCAGCCACAGGAGCTTGCGGTCTACCTGACGGACGAAATGCAGCATGTGATGGTGTGCGACCCAGTAGACGCCAACAATGATGAAGCTCAGCACAAAACTGGCGATGTGGGGAAGCAGCGGTCGCAATGCTTGAATAGTGAGGCTCGATTGTGCGGGGACATGAATATCAAGAATGAGCAATGTTATGACGATTGCGAAAACCCCATCACTGAAGGCTTCGAGTCTAGATTTGTTCATGGACGGCTCCCTTCGCGATCGATGAGGCAAGCTTGGGAGGTACTTCGGGATAGACCTTTCGCGAGACCAGCCCGTCGCGCTCCAACAGGCGCAGCTGGCCCGTCAGCATCTTTTGCGTTGCTGAAAGCATGAGGCGTTTGAGTTCGCCGAAACGTCGAACAGGTACCCATATCCCGCCCATCCCCCAGGGTGTATTCAACGAGACATTCTAGAGTTCCTTGCAAGAGACTATCTGACTATGCCCCTTTCAGGCATCTGCTGGCGCGAGCGCGCCCGTGGCATCTCTTTTGGCTTGACCATGGCGAATTGCCACGAGAATTTCGCCTACGCGTGTCTGAATGGCGAAAGCATTGCCATCATCGTGCATTGTTCACAACGGCGGCTGCGAATTACCCTTGCTTAGACGCTCTCATAGCGAATC
>DATLKS010000742.1:0-4353 GCA_035538255.1 Terriglobales bacterium | reverse complement strand
ACGATTCGCATATTAGGGCGAGTACGACGAGAAGCCAGCGGATGCTTGTAGTGGGGTTCTTAGGAAGTACCATTTTTCAAGGACATGCTTAGCCAGTTAATGGCAGCGAGCAGCCACTTGGTTCCCAGACTGCTCGCATTTCGAATCTTGTTGCAGCGAGCCAATGATGTTTCAACATCTGAAATAAAAAATATTTCTGTGATCCCGATTTTTAAAGGTCTTACACGCCAAGATCCCGACATGATCCCGTACTCCGCCGGGATCACGTCTCATTTTCTCGGGATTGGCCCGGGATCGATCCCGGCAAATCATCGGGATTGCCTCGGGATCTCAGTTCGACGCAACTCACGCACACCCCACAGACACTTCGGCCGCGCCCCAGCTCAAACTTTTTTCGGATCGTCGCTGCAACATTTACTCCTGCTTAACTGTGCTACGACAGGCAGGCGGCGATGTCAACGTTTGTACCGTCGTTCTATGTGGAAAACACTTGCAGGTCTCACTCAGGTAGTGGCTAGATGAGCGGGACACTGCAATCGTGGCAAGTCGAGTAGTTTAGAAATCGATGTGCAAGCCCAATTCCAGTACCCGTGGCTGGTTGAGCTGGGTGCCCAGCACGCCGAAGTTCTGCGGAGACTGTAGCGACAGCGTGGGATCGGCCAACTGAACGTGATTGAAGACGTTAAACATCTGCAGCGAAAGGGTACTGCTCACACGCTCTGTCCATTGCAGCTTACGGGCGATGTCCAGATCCAGGTTCCAGCGCGCCATGCCGCGCAGGTTGCCGCTGAAGTTTCCGTTGGTTACCTGACTCAGAAGAATGGGAGCATATGACTGGTACACGGCAACCGGATTGCCGAACAGGTTCAAGCCCGTGCCACCTTTGGCCGGATTGCCGGTGGTTGCAATATTGGTGGCCGCATCTCCGGTTATGCCCGAGTGGACGCTGTTCCCAAAGGTGTCCGGAGCTAAAGCGGTGGCGCTTGCCGTTGCCGATGAAGTCTGACCGAACTCCTGGCTCGATCCGACGCCCACTTTGAGTGGAAGGCCGCTATACCAGGCGAAGATCGGGCTGAAGGACCAGTCACGAATCAGGTGATTCACTAGACCGGGATTTTTGCCAAACGGCTCCAAATACGTGCCCACAACATTCAGCACATACTTGCGGTCAAAGGCAGAGTTCCCGTATCCGTAGTTGAGGTTGTAGGAATTCGGCACCGCGCGATCGACGTCCTGAATCCCGCCGGCTGTGTTATCGAGCGAATGGGAATAAGTCAGATTGGCGTCCAAGGTCAGTCCTCTCCAGTTGCGCTCGTGCAGGGCGATAAAGCCGGCGTTGTAATTCGAATGCCCTTGGCTGGCCCAGAAGAACATGTTGCCAACCTGATTGATCGCGGCCGTAGCCGGTCCGGTCACAAATCCAGACTGGATCGTGTTCCACAACGTGAATACCTGTTGCGCCGTGAAATTGGAGCTGGCTTTCGCGAGCACGCCCTGCGTGCAGCTCGGCTTGCAGAAGCTGCTGCCCGCGAGGATCGACTCGAAGAATGGCTGATTCGGTATGGAGGCCGAGGGTGTGCCCGCTCGCAGCGCTGTTCCCACTGCGTCATAGGCTTGGGCGAAGCTTTGGCCGCCGAAGGTCATAAAGAAAGGAGCTTGATCGAGCTGCAGCGGTGAGTAGATGCCGTGAGCAATGTGTCCGATGTAGCCAAGCTCCAGAATGCTGTTATTCGAGAGTGCTCGCTGGATGGTCAGATCGAATTCATGGTTTCGGCCGGGTGCGTACGTCGGGTCCATCTGGAAAGTCTGAGGAATGAACTTCTGGTTTGCATCTGCGATTGCGGACGTTCCAGGAATTAGTGGGATGGTACTGAGTGCTGTAATGGGAGGCGTTGCTACGCTGCTCCCGTTTACGCCGATACGAAATGCACTTGTGGGATTTGTAGCAAGACTGCCCAGGCATGCACCGTTGGTGTCAGGACCAAGGCAGGTCAGAGTCTGTTGAAAGCCAACACCCTGCAGTCCATTGATTACTTTCTGCACACCATTCAAGCGATCGTAAAGCTGAGAATAGCCGCCGCGAATGACGGTTTTGTTTTCGCCGAGAATTCTGCCGAGGAATCCGTCTCCAAACCGGGGACTCCAGGCTGCAGCAACGCGGGGAGCAAAATCGGTCCAAACCGGGTCCCAAGGATACTTCCGATGCAGGGTCTTGATGGGCGCAAATCCGATTTCGGGATTGTAGATCCGACCTTGTAATGCCGCTTGTGAGCGCGAGGCGAGATAAGACGTTGGAGTCACGATGTTCTCGCCTTGAGTAAAGACCATCATCGACTGCTTGCCGGTGATCTCGTATGGAGGCGTGTCGTAAGACCAGTTAAGACCGAAATTAATCGTCAGTGTTGGTTTGATGTGCCAGGCATCGTTCAGATAGAGGCTGTAATCGTCGTAGCGCACATCGTTATTCGTCGGCGTGCCCAAAGCATTGGGTTGCAGCTGCGAGTTGCGTGTGCCCAGAACGTTGGCGGAGTCCACCAGACCGAGAGTAGATGCATAAAGATTTTTCCAGTTGCTGGTTTGGCTTTGAGGCAGACAATTCGCCGTTAGAGTCGCTGAACATGTCGGCGGCAAGTTAGCACTCGGAATCTGAACACCGGTGTTCGCCGTCACCTGATAGACCACCCGAGTAAGCGAAGATACTTGGCCGTCGTTGCGATTGAACTGCACGGCTGAACGCGCCGCCGATCCGCCGAATTGGAAAAGATGATTACCGCTCAGCCATGAGACATCGTCGCGGTACTCGTAGTTGTGGCCATTCCACATGCGCGTGCGTACGCTATTGGTGTCAACGTTCATCGGCACCAGCGCAGTGTTCTGCGCTTCGCCTCCAATCTGCAGCGCTGCAGCCGTTCCCGCAACCTGAGGCGTGGCTCCGGCCGTGTTCCATTGCCAGAAATCGCGCAGGTACGAGAAGTTGAATTGATTGGTGATGCTGGGTTTGAGTTGACCGGTGAGGCCGGCTACAAAGTATCGAGGCTGTCGCGGAATCGAAGCCGCCGATGTGGGATTGCCAGTGACGTCGCCGGGCAGCAGTCCGCCGATATCGATCTGCTTATCGACGGCCGCGTCCTGCTCGAAGTAGCGATAGCTGGTCATCAGTTGCCAGTTCTTGGCGAGATCGTGATCGACGCGCAGCACGCCGAAGTTTTCCTTAATGGGAAGGTTTGCGGCTCCGCTAAAGCCAAGTGTGTTCAGGCCGTCGGCATTGGTGTTGGAAGTATCGTTCCCCTGCGGCAGCTTGCTCCAGATCTGCGATATGACCGGGCTAATTCCAAGTCCGCGCGGGTCGCACTGTCCCGTTCCGGTAGGTCCGCACTGCGTAGAATTTGCCAGATTATAGGAGATGATGTTGCCGCTCGCATCGCGGAAGCGAAGAATGCCTTGGCGCAGCGTGGGCGATGGGACCAGTTTTTGAATTTGCGTGATTTGCGAAAGCTTGCGTCCTTCATAGTTGGCGTAGAAGTAAGTCTTGTTCTCGCCCGGAATTCCGGGAACGTAGCCGCCGAAGCTGCCGCCGTACCGATTGTCTTTGCTCTGAGGCCGCGTTTGATTGCGGAAGTTACGATCCCAGCTGTTAGCGTTCAGCGCAGAGTTTTGAAAGTATTCATAAGCGGAACCGTGAAAAGTGTTCGTGCCTCGCTTGGTGACCAGCAGCACCTGACTTCCTGCAGATCCGCTGAAGCTGGCGTTTGGATTGTTCGTCGAAACTCTGAACTCCTGAATGCTTTCAGCCGGAGTCGGAATTGGTCCTTCAGGTCCGCCGCGGAAATTCGTGTAGTAGTCAGAATTGCCGGAGACACCGTTGGTGATATTGCTTCCATCCAGAAGGATGGTGTTCTGATCACTTTGCGCGCCTGCGACCTGTCCACCCAGCGAACTGCCTTGATTGCCCTGCTGCAACGGAGCAGAGGCAGGCTGCAACAGCAGTAAGCTGGAGACGCTGCGCTGCTGTGAGGGAAGCAGCAGCAGGGTGCTGCCGCCCAGACTCTCGCCTACAGTGGCATCGAGTGTCTGCAAGTCCGCGCCGGCGGTGCTAGTGACCTCGACGGTCTGTGAGGCTTGTCCAAGCGAGAGCGCGAGATCTACCGTGAAAGACTTGCCAACCTCCACCGCTACCGTCGAAGCAGTTGACCTGAATCCCGCAGCTACAGCCTTAACCGCGTAATTACCCGGAGACACGCTGGCGAAGTTATATCGGCCAACTTCATTCGTTGTCGCCGAGCGCTCTTGACCGGTTGCAGTGTCGTGTAAGGTGACGGTTGCTCCGGGAATGACCGCGCCGGATGGATCGGT
>DATLKS010000741.1:0-3512 GCA_035538255.1 Terriglobales bacterium | reverse complement strand
GTTTGCAGGAACCGCTGGAACTGCCCGCCCACACTCCCGCGGTCCTTCGCGCTGATGATCCCGGCGGTTACCGTCGCTTTCAAACCGAACGGACTCCCGATCGCCAGCACCCAATCACCCACCTTCACTCCATCAGAATTCCCCAGCTTTGCCGCAGCAAGATCCCGATTTGTTTCGATCTTGAGCACGGCGAGGTCGGTCTCTTCATCCGTACCCACAACCTTCGCGGTGTAGCGCGTCGCATCCCCGTTCAATTGGACCTGAATCTTTGTGGCCCCATCGACAACGTGGTTGTTCGTCAGGATGTAGCCCTTCTTGTCGACAATGACTCCCGATCCCAAGCTGCGCTCCGCGCTGGCTCCGTTACCGGGGAAATCGAAAAACCGATTCCAGAAATCATCAAACGGATCGTCAAACCCACGCGGCCGTTGCGGTCTCCGGCTTGCCTTGTGGACTTGCGTCGTCGAAATGTTCACAACAGCGGGTTCCACCGATTGCACGATGGACGCAAAGACACTGGAGAGATGCACCGGATCGGGAATGGCCAGGGGCGCGGGGTTGTCCTTGCCGATGATCCCGGAGGCTGCTCCATGTCCGGGCAGCACCGTGCCGAGGAGCAAGCCGCAGAGCAGAGTCACGAGCAGTAGAGCCGTGAGTTCCCATCTATTTCGCTGTGCGAGTCCACTGAATTCTCGAAGATTGATTCTCATTGCGTTTAACCTCCGCCCAAGCGTTCCCTCCAAAACTTCTCGTTTCGTTCACAAACCGACCTGTGCGCGCGTAGTGCAACTATCGCGGACGCTCTACAGCACGGCTAAGCGGCAGCCAGGGTTATTTGGTTTGGATCGCGGTCCGACGACGCGCGCTTTGGGGTTTGCAGATACTGCCACTCAAGCCGTTTGGAACGGCCCGGAGCCGTGAGCCAACCTGGCTCCGGGCCTCGTTGCGAACCATCCTTCTGTCCTACTTATTTGCTCTTATTCGCTTATGCAGCGATCTGCTTCGACAGCGGTGTGGTTCGAATTTCAATCCGACGCGGCAGCGCCGACGCGGCCACCGGGGCCGTGATTTCGAGCACGCCGTTTTGATAGTCGGCGGTCATTTTGTCGGCATCTACGCCTTCGGGCAACGTGAACGTGCGCTCAAAAGCTCCGTAGGAAATCTCCTCATGGAGGAAATTTACGTCCTTCGAACTGCGGTTCACTTTGCGCTCACCGCTCAGGGTCAAAGTGTTTCCCTGCGCGTGGATCTGCACGTCCTTCGGATCAACACCCGGAAGCGAGACACGGTAGTGGTACTTTTTGCCGTCTTGATCCACATAGGACTCGACGGCCGGAGCGAATGTGGACGACGCGCTTAGGGTGCGCTCGTCGCTGAACGGCCATCCACTCACCATGCGATTGAACATCTGATCGAAGTCCCGACGGAAGTCGAACAGATCTTGGAACAAACTGCCACGAGGAATAAGGTTGGTCATGACATACCTCCTAGTCCAAAAATTGGTCCCCTCGGAAGAGAGGGTATGTGATGGCCCGAGTCAGATACTTGTTATCCAACTCGATAGCCTGAGCGTATCTGTAGCATATTGTCTTCGGTGTGTCAAGCTGTTTCTGTAAGCCTTTTGTTATATGTATGATAGGGGGCCGTTACACAGTCCCCGTGTGCTTTCCGGAGAACAATAGTGGTCTGCAGGCGACTAACCCTGTATCTGTCGCGTCTATTGCATACTAGTATACAGTCAGATTTTGAGCAGGTAGAACCATGCCACTCCAGGACAAGATCGGCCATCTTCAGGCTGAAACCATTTTGGTCCGCGAAGATATCCCTTCCCTGACACGATCCGAGTGTCCACTTCGGTGCTTGAGGCGCCGTGGTGCGTTCTTGAGGCGATTCGCCCCGCTCAGCTTGGCCGGCAGCTCTTCGCGCTCTTTGCGAAGCACTTCTGGGAAGAATCGAACAGGCGCACTGGCAGTTTTCTTCGTTCCACCCGACGTTCGAGCCAAGGCTTTCGGCTACGGCCGGACCAGTGCCCTGGCGCGAGCCCTTAGGGAAATCCTGACACAAGCTGACCTCGCTGCGCTCAACGCAGTGAAGATCGCAAGTATTACCGCAAAGGAAATCCTGGGAATTCAGTTCGCTTGCATCGAAGCGCGCCTGCGTCATATTCAGCACGGCTTCATCCTGACACCGGAAAAGCAAGGGACCAAACCTTCAGCAACCACCGGTCTGCGAACCCCATATCCCAAGCCGTGCGCGGCAATCGTTTCGTACCTCGTCTTGCGAACGCGTCGCGCGCTTGACTGCCGCACGTCCGACGGAACTGCAATTCCTGAGAACGAGGAAATTTGGATTTCGCCAGGTTTCTAAAACCGAGCGTCCCAGTCCCAAGAGCGACCAGCCGCCACCCCATGTGCATCTACACCCATTGTCAGTCAAGGTGAACGACTTTGAAACCGGACGCAGAAAAGACATCCTTCTATCTTTTGACGGCACTCGTTCTGGCCGGCATTGCCGCAATCGCGTACGCCGATCACCTGGTCGTCAGCCTTTCCCTCGCGTTCTTGTACTTTCTGCCTTTAGCGCTCAGCGCACTCATCCATAGATTAAGGACAAGCCTGTTTCTCGTGCTCGTCTGCGTCGCTTTGAGCGATTGGTTCGGAACGCCGGATCACACCGGCTGGCGACACCCCGTCCGCAACATCATAGCGGCCGTCGGCTTCGCCACGGTCGTCCTCTTCGTCAGCCGGCTCACCGCCCAGCGCGCGACACTCAAAGGTGCCGTGCGGACCCAAGCCGAAGAGTTGGCCAGGGAAATGCGACTTGCTGCCGAAGTACAGCGCCGGTTGCTGCCGCATCATCCCCCAAGCATTCCCGGGTTCGAGATCAGCGCGCGCATGAAGCCCGCAAAGGCTATCGGCGGAGACTTGTATGACTTCATGGAAATGCCGAACGGAAGGCTGGGGATTGTGATCGCAGATATCGCCGGCAAGGGTGTATCCGCCGGACTCTTTATGCCAGCGGTGAAGATCGCCCTGCGTACCAACATCCATGACGAAGCCAGCCTCGAACGGATTCTCAAGAAAACCAACCAGATCATCTACGAACTAACCGATGATGAGCGGTTCGCGTCTCTCTTCTACGCGATCCTCGATCCTGCTGCGCGCCATTTGTCTTACATCAACGCGGGGCACCAGCCGCCGCTGCTGATAAGGGACGCCACCCGCGAACCCGTTTGGCTCGAAACCGGCGGTCCTGTGCTGGGTCTGCTGACCGACGTGAATTTTCAGTCAGCATCGCTCGAACTCCACCCGGGAGACCTTCTCGTGCTTTATACCGATGGCATCGTCGAAACCCACGGCCCGAACGGTGAGGAGTTCTCTCGCCAGAGGCTTCTCTCCGTGGTTGCTTCTCACCAGCAGGACTCCGTAGAGCGACTGACCGATGCCATCTATAGCGCAGTGGCGGCTTTCAGCCCGGCAGAAGCCCCGGAAGACGACGCTACGGTCGTGATT
>DATLKS010000740.1:0-3246 GCA_035538255.1 Terriglobales bacterium | reverse complement strand
GCCCGTCGGATGAGGCTTAGCAACGCCACGGTCGGCAAGTGGCGACGGCGGTTTCTGCAACAGGATGTAGCCGGGCTGCACGACGAGTTGCGCCCGGGACGTCCGCGGCCGATCAGCGATGAGCGGGTCGCCCATCTGGTGCGAAAGACGCTGGAGACGAAGCCCAAAGACGGTACGCACTGGAGCGTGCGGCAGATGGCCAAGCAGACCCGATTGTCCAAGTCCACGGTACACCGAGTCTGGCAGGCGTTTGGACTGGAGCCGCACCGCCAACGACACTTTAAGCTGTCCACGGATCCGTTTTTCGTGGAGAAGGTGCGCGACATCGTGGGTCTGTATCTGAACCCGCCGGAGAACGCGGTGGTGTTGTGCGTGGATGAAAAGAGCCAGATTCAGGCGTTGGAGCGCAGCCAGCCGATGTTGCCGATGGGATTGGGCTACGTCGAAGGAGTCACTCACGATTACCTGCGCCACGGAACGACGACCCTGTTTGCGGCGCTGGATACAGCCGAAGGAACAGTCCTCACACAATGCCGAAAGCGCCACCGCCACCAAGAATATCTGGACTTTCTGCGGGAGATTGACAAGAACGTGCCCCCGGACTTGGACGTGCACATTATCGTGGACAACTATGCCACCCATAAGCATGCGCGGGTCAAGCGGTGGCTGGCCCAGCGGCCGCGCTTCCAGATGCACTTCACCCCCACTTGCGCCTCCTGGTTGAATCAGGTAGAGATTTGGTTTAACCGCATCACTCAGCAAGCCATTCGTCGCGGAACTTTCCGCAGCGTGAGAGAACTGGTGGAGAAGATCGATACCTTCGTGCAGTCCTCCAACGCCAACGCACGCCCCTTCGTATGGACAGCGACGGCGGATTCGATCTTTGCCAAAGTGCAACGACTATGTGAGCGTATTTCCGGGACGGTACACTAGACTAGTTTCTGCTGCAAAAATGCGTTTTTGCCACAGAGATGGAGTTCCGACGAAAGACTTGCGGTGCTGTATGGGTTATCAAGGGGAGTATAGCGGTTAGCGATGTAGCTGAGAAGGGCATACAGTGGCCGGTTCTGCGGGAAATGAACAAATGAACGACTAAGAAGGACACAACTGCCAGAGAAAAACGAGGAAGCAAAGAGGAACTTCGTTCAGGCGGCGGCCTTGGATCGGCGGGAGTTTTTCTTTTTCTTTTCCACCAGCAGAGCGGCGATGCGCAGGAGATTGTTGGCCAGCACTGCCGCTCCCACGAACACCTCAAAACGCTCTCGTCCTTTGGCAAGACAGCGCTTCATGCCACGGCCGCGGAACAGAACCGAGATGCGCCCTTCGATGCCAGCACGAAAACGCTGGCCTTGCTTGAAGGCAGGAGTCTTTTCGTAAGCTTGGCGCTGGGGAGTTTTCTGCCCACCGCGTTGGGGAATGCTGACCTGCTTTACGCCCTCTTCTTTACAGGTCTTTTCGTTGTCCTCGCTTTGGAAGCCTCGATCGGCAGCATAGCAATCCGGGGGACGGTCGAAGGTGGCTTGGTGGTGAAGGAGCGAGACTTCCACCTGATTCTGGTCCGCAGGATTTCCTTCCAGAACTTCATATTGAGTGATCAGACCCTGGGCACTCTCGGCGAGAAACACTTTATGGCCAAATTCCTCCGGGGTAAGGGGTTTGCCGCGCCTGATCAAATCGGTGTGAATTTCGAAGATGGAAAACACTTTCTCCGCGTTGGGAACTTGCTCCCCTTCCAGCACGCGGCGGCGGGTCTGATCGAGGACGCGTTCTCCCAGCTGGCAATAGTGCGTAATCTCCTGTTGGAGTTTCCGCAGCAAGGCCTCTTGCAGCTCATCCCGGACGCTTGCATCTTTGGTCTTCTGCAGTACGGCGTGCGCGCTCTGCACCACGTCCTCGGTGATCTCGATCAGCTCACGGTATTTTCCGGTAAGTCGTGTTCGCCTTTGCACACTGGTCATGCGTTGAATCTGCTGATAACGACGCTTGGCGGCGCGGCTGCGATTGTGAAATGTCGAAATACCGCGGGGGATAATTTCGCCCACACGTTGTACTAAGCGGGTGATCACTCGCACCGTATCCCAAAGCAGGCCGTTGTCGGTAGGATGATGAACATCGGTTTGTACACAAGTGGTATCGACTCTTAATCGCTTGCCATCTTCCAGTCCCAACTCCACGGCAGCTTGCACCACCAGCTCATTGATGAATTGCATCACCGCCGGAGTCAGGCGGTTGAAGGCACGGTTGAAGGCGTGGTGTTGGGGTACGGGCTGCGCATAGAAACGAGTGAAGCAGCGCAGCGTATAGCCATCGGCAATGCGCTCGCGCAACTCACGATATTGCCAATTCTTGATTCGCATCAAGACCAGCGAGCGTAAGACCTGTAGCGGGGTCACCCCGTCCCGGCCCAGCTCGGGCCGTTTCAACCCGCGCTGGAGATCGGCTCGGACCTGCTCGATCAACTCTTGATGCTCCTCGAGCAACTCGGAAATGGCTGCCAGCAGCGGGTCTAACGCTATCCCCTGTTGCATCAACTCCCAATCGGCAAAGCTTACCTGGGGGTCGGTAGCGCGCGGCATGGCAAAGACTCCGGCTTATGAGTTCGAAGCAGTGGGGGTTCGTTTCAAGGCTTTGACCAAGCGGGGCGCAGAGGCATAGAGCAGTTCCTGCAGGGCGCGGCCGTTCTCCAGCCAACGCTGTACTTGCGGAACCAGAGCCTCGGGGACATAGAGGGAAAAGCGTTGCTCCTGGGAATGGCCGGAAAGAACCCAACTGGCATGCTTTTTCCCGCTCTGACAAGCGCTACAGTCTTTGCGAATGCAACGAGTGCGGCGTAAGCTGAGCGAGCCGAGAGCTGCGGGCCAGAGGTCGCCAGCTTTAGTTTGGAGCCAGCGTTGGACATCGGCAGGAGACTCGAGTTTGTTGGACATGATTACATATGTTCACAACCATACATAATTGTCAAGAACATAATCGCCGCCGGCCCAAAATAATTACCGACAAAGAGCGTGAAACCTTGATTCGACGCGGTATTTCGCTTTTCGCAGCAGAGACTAGACTAGAAGCAACTGTCCAGACGATACAAAGGCCCAGAGAGGATCGGGAGGCGAACTCCTAGTCGACTGACCGCTGAAATGCGTTGCATCGTTCGCTCCTTCCTTCGGGACCACTGCCGACATCGACCCGGTATGCGCGGCGATTCTCCCGGCGAACTCAGGTTTTACCCATGCACCCTGACATAAACGAGCG
>DATLKS010000739.1:0-2607 GCA_035538255.1 Terriglobales bacterium | reverse complement strand
CTGCTCATCGCCAAGAACCAGAAATCCAGCTACATCTTTGCGATCGTTAAAGAGGACATCGGCGAGGCGACCATCCGCCGAATGGAAGCGCTCCAGCGCCGATTCGACAGGCCGGGATTCAAACTTACGATCTCCGGTGTGCCATATGTGACTGAGCTGATCGCAAGGAATCTCGCTCGCGACCTGCGCGTCTTCAGTCTGGCCGCATTCTGCATTTTCGGCGTGGTTCTTTTTGTGATCTTCCGATCGTTTTGGGTGCTGCTCGGGATGTTTGTCGCATGTGCCGACGCCAGCGCGTCCACGCTGATCGTCACACAAGCCATTCACATCCCCATCGGGCCACTCACAGCCAACCTATCGACAATGGTCTTTGTCATGACGCTCTCGCCAATGGTGTTCCTCAGCTTCAACTGGAGGCGAATTCGCACAGAGCGGGAAAGTGAAGGGCGCAGCGCGCTGGAGGCGGTGAAACAAACTCTGGCGCCGTCGTTCTGGAGCGCCACGTGCATGGTTCTCGGCTTCATCAGTCTTCTTCTGGTGAAATCGACGCCCATGCAGCACCTGGGGATCGCAGGCGCGCTCGGCGCCACCATGGCCTTCGCATCCGCTTATGCGATTTATCCGTGGTTCCTGGAAAAAGCTCATCCCAAAACGGCGCACCCGCAACCTTGGATCAAAGCCCTCGACTCCCGCATAAGCTCATTTTTCTCCCGTCGGCATGGCCTTATCGTCGCAGGACTGGCTGTATTCACGGTGATCGGCGCTATTGGCCTGTTGCGTCTGAATACCGATCCGGATCTGCCATCCTATTTCAAAAAGGGAAGCGAGATTCGCACCGGACTCGATTTCGTCGACAGGACAGGCGGTAGCAGTCCGCTCAAACTCGTGGTCGAAGACAGAGAACACGCGCCCTTGAACACCAAAGACGCCTACAAGCGGCTCTGGGCGCTGCAGGAATCGCTCGAGAAAGATCCCGCCGTCGGCAACGTGATATCGCTCCCTGTCGTCCTGAGCGAGGCCAAACGTCCTTTTTTCTCGATCTTTCTAACGACGGAGAAGGAGATCAAAATCCTCGACGAGTCAAAGCACGGTGAGATCTCCCGGCAACTGATCACCTCCGACCGGAATCGAGCTCTGTACCTGTTGCGCCTGCGCGAAACCGGCCGGAAGGACTCGCGGCAACAGGTAATCGAGCGGTTAAAAAGAATCGTGCAGCGCGACGGATTCCGGACGGTGCTCGTGGGAGGAACCTATAGCCTGCTCGACCAGATGACGCGGCTAGTCACGTCGAGCATCATCTCCGGAGTACTGTTGTTGATCGGAATCTTCGTCGTGATGGGATACGCGCTCTCGCGGTCATTCCGAGTGGCGCTGGCAATGCTGGTCAGTCTGCTGATCATTCCCATAGTGGTCCGCGGATACATTGCCTTTATGGGAATGCCGCTGGACTTCATAACCGCGTCAGCCGCGAATCTCGATCTTGGGATGGGTGTCGATGCCATGATTTATCTCACCATGTTCGCCAAGCGCGCGAATCGGGATCGCGAGGCTCCCGATTCCGGGACGCCCTGGTCAAAGGCGTGCTCGCATCTATGGCGTCCAATTGGCACTTCCCTACTGGTGATTTGCTGCGGATTCGGCATCTTCCTGCTTTCCAATTTCCCGCCCACTCAGCGCTTCGGCCTGTTTGTGATCTTCGGCTCCGCCACCGCAGCGACCGCAGCTTTATTTATGTTCCCATGGCTGGCGAGCTTTTCACTTCCGCGCAGGAAAATCGCTGGCGATCAAGAGCAAGCGCGAGCGGCTTAAAACTGTGCTCTGCCCTTGCCCGGCAGCCAGCCGTGAATCCAGCGGCTAGTATTTCTTCGTTTCATCCCACTCTGGCGTCGTTTATCCCAAAATGAAATTTGCTCCCGCCAATTACATCCCTTTCAGAATCCTTCGTGTAGCGCCCGCGTCACATGTGGTGCGCACGTGTAAACGATGCGCCAAGGAGAACATAATGAAGAAACTGTTTGTTCTGTTGTTTATTGCGGGCGTTGCTCTTTGCGCGACAACGGCGAATGCTCAGACGTTGCTGAGAGTTACTATTCCGTTTGATTTTGTGGTTCGCGGAGAAGTAATACCGGCTTCGACTTATATGATTCGAAGCTCGCTTCAGAATGACGGAATGGGTCTGGTATTTGAAGGTGACGGTCCCGTAATCCTGGCTAGGGCGACTGCGTCGGATTATACGGTCACCGGAGCCAAGCTTGTGTTCCGGAAAATCGGTGACGAGTACTTCCTCAGCGACGTCGTGAGCCCTGCGGGCACGTTGCACTTCGCGCGCTCCCACAGAGAAGTAGAACGCCTTCGAGCCGGAAATCAGCAGTCCTTGACCACACTCGCTGCTGATTAAGCGGGTGCGGAACAAGGATATTCCGCACTTGGTAGAGACTGAGGGCCTCACGAAGCTACCCACTCATCGAGGCCGCGATGAGTGGGTCTTGATGACAGCGTCGCGAAGATCCCGCCCATTGTGATTTATCTCCTCACATACTTCTCTCGTAACGGCTAATAGCAGCAGCCACCAGTTAGGCTCCGCCGCGTTCATTCCCGAACACTCGA
>DATLKS010000738.1:0-2493 GCA_035538255.1 Terriglobales bacterium | reverse complement strand
ACATTCCGCCTGGATTGCAACCCAAACTGCTACGCGTGCTGCAGGAACAAGAGTTCGAACGTTTGGGCAGCGCTCGGACTCATCAGGTCGACGTGCGGCTCGTCGCTGCGACCAACCGGAATCTGGTTGACATGGTGAAGCACAATGAATTTCGCAGTGATCTCTATTACCGTCTGAATGTGTTTCCGATCCCGCTGCCACCCTTGCGGGAGCGCCGCGAGGACATTCCCGCTCTAGTCACGCATTTCGTCGAGCTGCTTAGCCGCAGAATGGATAAGCAAATCGAAAACATTCCTTCGGAGACCATGTCTGCGCTGGTTTCTTACAAATGGCCGGGGAATATTCGGGAGTTGCAGAATTTCATCGAGCGCAGCGTAATTCTGAGCGCCGGGTCGGTTCTGCGTGCTCCTCTAGCGGAACTGAAGCGTTCCCCGGAAGTTCAGTCGCTCGGAGCCATCACGTTAGAAGAAGCCGAACGCGATCATATTTGCAAGACTCTCGAGCAGACCCGCTGGGTTGTCGCCGGGCCCAACGGCGCGGCAGCTCGTCTCGGAATCAAGCGGTCTACGCTGTACTTCCGCATGCAAAAGCTGGGCATCTCGCGTTCCGACAAGAATCGCCCTCCGGCCTAACGGGGTGGGCGCACCGCGGCGTCGCTTGCGGATCTTACGCGGCCAGCGCCCCTAGAGACTTCGCTTCTGGTTCGGGAGTAGGAAGCGGAGTTACCACATGCTTGCGTTCACGAGTGAAATTCAGGTGAGTCTGATTGTCGTCACAATCGATGCGAACCAGGTCCCCGAGATGTATTTGATCAGTGGCGAAAAGAAGGGCCAGGGGATAGACAACACTGCGTTCAATCGCCAATTTCAGATTGTACTCGCCAAAGCGTTGCTCTCCAGCGTTCAGCAGCAAGAATTCCCGCGCCGAACTTGTTGCCTCGAAGAAAAACTGCCCTTTGCCGTTTTCCAATATCCGCAGTTGCAGTAGGTCGAGTTCGTTTTGCAGAACGTTTTCCAAGTGATTCCTTGTTGCGGAATCCGATCGCTGTCCGACAATCGCTCTCATCTGATGCCTCCTTGCTTCAAGCTTCGTGCCAATCAGTAGTGCAATGCTGATGCCAATCCGGCGGGGCGAAGGACCGATTGGAAATGACGGTAACCGGTTTGTATCAGGACTCGACTGCGTCTCGAGCAGTGGCCAGCCGCGCTCACGCTGTCAGCATCGAGACATCGTGTTCAGCGGGCTGGCATCCCACACCGTGGCCGCGCCGGCAGGCCGCCTACTTTCCGTCACTTACAAGCACAACACCTTTGGCAGCCCTGTTGCCTATTCCATGGGTGTTGTTCAGGACCGTTCACGTTTTCTTTAGAGAAGACAAAAGGAGAAATTATGAAAGCGCCAAGAGTGATGTTCGCTTTAACGGCAATGATGATGTTTTTATTTGCCGGCAGATTGTCAGCACAGCAGGTAAAAACCGATTACGACCGCAACGCGAACTTCGGGCAATACAAGACCTACTCGTGGGAACAAGTTAAGACGAAAGATGCCTTAAACGTTGATCGAATCAAAGCTTCCGTCAATGCCGCGTTGGCAGCAAAAGGCTGGACGCAAGTGGAGTCGGGCGGCGACGTTTCCATCGTGGCCATGGAGGTCACCCGCAACCAGCAGACCTTGAACACGTTCTACGATGGATTTGGAGGCGGCTGGGGCTGGAGACGCTTTGGCGGCGGAGGATTCGGAGAAGCCAGCACCACAACAGAGACTTATAAGGTGGGCACCTTGGTCGTCGATATGTTCGACACCAAAGCGAAGACGCTGATATGGAGAGGGGCTTCCAGCGACACCATTTCCAACAACTCCGACAAGAACATAAAGAACCTCGATAAGGGCGTGGAGAAAATGTTCAAGAACTTCCCTCCAGGCTCTCCAAAGAAGTGACGGGCGCGACCATGACGCGCCAACTCTACGTTGGCTTTTGTCTAGCCTTCGTTGCCGTGGCCATTCCATTGCGCGCGGCCAATGCTCCGCTTCCAAGAACAGACCGCCGGAGCAAGGCGGTCTGGAGCGATGAAGGTCTCAGCAAACTCCACGTTCCTGGCCTGATTTCCGTCGTTGGCCGGGAAGAGGACGAAGAGCCGGCACCCGCACCCTCGCCGTACGTGAGAACTCAGGACCCAACCTGGTACGCACAACGGGCAGCAACACTGCGATACGAACTTGAAAACCGGCAAGCGCAACTTCGTCAATACCAGCAGGCGCTTGACGACGCGCGAAATCTCCGAGCATCAACTGGCGGCATAGATTTAGTTGCCGAGGACTTCGCTATTGCTCCGGAAGCCGGTATGGACATCCTTCGCCAGCGCCTCAGCGAAACACAATCGGAGTTGGACGCGCTGGAGGACCTGGCCCGCCACAATGCGATCGAGCCGGGCACGCTGCGGGGCCAGTGAGGCTTTCAGCGTTTTAGCGAGGGTTGAAGAGCTACTTGGAACC
>DATLKS010000737.1:0-3952 GCA_035538255.1 Terriglobales bacterium | reverse complement strand
GGGATTGTCAGACCGACTCGTTGGACCTGCTAAAGTTCATTCCCGTTGGAGAGCAGGCTTATGTTTCTCTTGGAGGCGAGGCTCGTCTGCGGTACGAGCGGTACTCAAATCCAGGTTTTGGCACTGATCCCAAAACCGATTCGGGATACCTGCTGCAGCGATATCTGTTCCATAGCGATATTCACTTCACACCTACCGCTCGCCTGTTCATTCAGTTTCAATCTGGAATTGAGAACGGTAGAAATGGAGGCCCACGGCCCACCGACGAGGACATTGCTGAGTTTCATCAGGCATTTCTGGACCTTCCTATCGGCCATTTCCGCGACTCACCGATCATTGTGCGCGTCGGCAAGCAAGAGATCGAATTCGGTTCGGGCAGGATGGTCGGCGCCGCGGAGGGACTGAACATTCGTCGCAGCTTTGATGGACTGCGCTTCCATTATGCCCAGGGCAAATGGAGCTTCAATTCAACTCTCCTCCGCCCTGTCGCTCTGGATCGCGGAGCTTTTGACGACATACCCGACCACAACCAGACGCTCTGGGGCATAGGCAGCACAAGGAAAACCAAGGTCGGCGGAGCATCGCTCTACTACTTCGGCTTCGATCGCAAGAGCTTGCGGCTGAATACAGTCGTTGGGCGCGACTTGCGCCACAGCATTGGCACGCGCTGGTGGGGGGCTCGCGGCCGGTGGGACTTCAACGATGAATACTTCCTGCAGTTCGGCAGTTTTGCGCATCGGCGCCTTCTTGCTGGCGCGGGCTCTTTTGATCTTGGCTGGACCTTTTCAAGTCTGAGACTTCGCCCGCGGATCGGAATCCGTGCCGATGCAACGAGCGGCGGCGTTGGGACTGGCGTGAGTGACTCAGTTCATACGTTTATACCGTTGTTCCCCAATCCATCATATGCAAGCAGAAACGCTCTGATCAGCCCTGCAAACCTATGGCAGGTGAGTCCCACGCTTAGAACAACGCTCGGGAAGTTCACAGCGACCGTGGACTCGCCGTTTTCGTGGCGCAGTTCCACCAGTGATGGAATCTACAACTTCGCTTCAATCCTCGTGCGGCCGGGAAATAGAACCAGTGCTCGTTATGTGGGAACGCAACCTGGAGGTCAAATTGACTTCAGAGCAAGTCTGCACTGGACAGCGACGCTGCAATATTCCCATTTCTTCAGCGGCGAGTTTCTGAAGAAGACTTCGCCGGGCAAGGACGTCGATTACTTTGTACTGTCCACGACGTACCGATTTTAGAACCCGATTGCAGCGCTCTTCTCATTGCAACGCGAGAGTAAGTCGCGTTACAGAAGCCGGCGGGAAAGTGAAATGAATGATGCCGTCACGTGGCTCGGGAGGTAGAGCTTCCTTCGTTCGCACCGCGTCGGGCTGATCGAAGGTGTTGTGGGCGTGTATGTCCGATGATGCCAGCACCGTAGCGCTTCCCGAATTGACATTCGCTCCTCTCACGGCAATCTCGGTTTCTCGCGGCTGTTCCAGATGGGGATTGACTACGGTAAGCACCAGGTTCTTGTTCTGCACCGAGGCCGATCCCTTGAGTCCCCAGAAGTGCGCGGGTTTGCCATCACGGTCATAAGCAACTTCGGGAGAGGAGAACTCGGCGCGGACGGCCTGGCTGGACTGATGCGAGGCGTACATCTGGAAAACGTGGTAGTTCGCCGTGACGATAAAGCGATCTTGATGCGCGAGGAACAGCGAGTTCAGGCAGTTGATGAGCTGCGCGCAGGCGGCCATGCCAACTTTCTCGGCATGCCGGTTGAATGTGTCCAGGGTAAGCGCGGTAGCGATGGCATCGCGCATAGTGATCTGCTGGCCTAGCAGGTGGGTGGGATCGATCTCGGAACCTGATTTGTACCACGGGCCATACTCATCGACGACGAGCTTGATGCGATGCTGGTGGTCGAATTCTCCCATCGTGTTCCAGTTTCCGAGGACGATGCTCTCCATGCGATCGGCTTCGTGCAGCAGCTCGTAGTAATCCACAGGATCAAATTGGAGCGCGTCGCCTTTTCGCGCGATCCAGTCCATGGTGCGTCCGCGGGCGAGGTTTTCGGCGTAGTGGTGAACTGACCATCCCCACCAGCTTTGCGGGAAGTATCTGCGGCGTCCCAACAGCTCTTCGAAGAAGCGGTGCGTCCAGTCCAGGTCGTCACCATTCGAACCGGAGGCGACGAAGGCAAGCTCTACGCCGTAGCCTGGAACCCAGGTAGTGTATCGCCGGAATTCGGTGGCGTAGTCCTCTGGCAGGAAATTGCCGCCGCATCCCCAGCTCTCGTTGCCGACTCCCCAGTAGCGCACGTTGAGCGGATCGCGCAGGCCATCTCGTGCGCGCTGATCGGCCAGCGTTGTGCTCCCGGTGGGCGAGTTGCAGTATTCGACCCAGTGATCGAAATCCAGTGGCGGCAGGCTGCGAATGTTCGCCGCGATGTATGGCTCGGCGCCGCTCAGACGGCAGAAGCGGACAAAATCGGCAGTGCCGAACGCGTTTGTCTCGAATTCCTGTACTCCGGTTTTGTGCTGCTTCGCCTCGCGCGCACCGGCCCAGAAGTTCGTGCGTCGCGGACGCTGATTGCGCGGACCGATTCCGTCTTTCCAGTCGTAGCTGTCGGCAAAGCATCCGCCGGGCCAGCGTATGACCGGAGCATGAACTTTGCGCAGCGCCTCGGCCAAGGCGGTTCTGATCCCGTTGTTGTTGGGTATCTTCGAGTCTTCGCCGACCCAGATGCCGTCGTAGATCACGCCTCCCAGATGCTCGGCGAAGTGCCCGTAGATGTTTGGCGAGATCGTGCCGATGGGCTCGTTAACAAGAATTTCAATATGGGAATCGGCAGCGGCGCCAAAGACAGTGGCGCGGGATAGAAGAGCGGACGCAGAAGCCAGCAGTCCGGCTTTTAGGAATTGTCGTCGTTCCATTGCTGGTTTCCTCGGGGAAGAAGCTGTGGGGCTAAAACCTTTCAGGTCGAGGATTTCCGCACCTGGACCCGCCTGGAAGTTTAAGAGCTTAGCAGCTTAGGAGCTTGTTTTACCATTACCTCTCCCATGTGAGGGGATCTATGAGGCGCGGTCCTACCGGCGATCCGTTGCCGCTGGTCAAAGGAGTGGAATGCCGAAACTCTCTTCTTGTTCGGCGTCACACGATCGGGCTTTCGGTAGCGCGCCGCTGGCGCTCGGTCGAAACCCGCTCACCCACAGCTTCCCTGTGGGCTGACATTTGGCCAACCGGGCATACGGCCCTATGATTTTCCTGCGCACACCCGTGTCGATTTGTGCAGATTTGGCGCAGATTTCAGAATTCAGGACGCTCCGCCGCCTCTCCAGCAGTTCCGTGATGCGAATCACAGCGGTTTGACAACAGTTAGCCGTTTCTCCAGTTCACGAGCTTCAGGCTATATTTATCCCGCCTAAAAGATCCAGCGCTTCAGATACCGGTTCTCAAAATTACTCAGATCAACATGACTACCTTCCGCAAAATCGTTGCAGAGTTCGTTGCATTCGTTCTCCTCACCTTCGCGAGCTCCTCTGCACACGCGCAGAACACCTACGAGCCATCACCCGACAACCTGAAAGCTCGCCAGGAGTTTCAGGATGCGAAGTTTGGGATGTTCATTCATTGGGGCGTGTATAGCGTACTGGGAGACGGCGAGTGGGTGTTTCATAATCGCAAACTTACTGTCCACGAATATGAGCGCCTGCCTGCGTTTTTCGATCCGGAGAAGTTCGATGCGAAGGCGTGGGTGTCATTGGCCAAAGCTGCGGGGATGAAGTACATCACGATTACCTCCCGCCATCATGACGGCTTTGCGATGTTCGACTCCAAAGTTTCAGATTGGAATATCGTCAAGCGCACGCCATACGGAAAAGATCCGTTGAAGATGCTCGCCGATGAGTGTCATCGCCAGGGCATCAAGCTGTTCTTCTATTATTCGCAGCTTGATTGG
>DATLKS010000736.1:0-2675 GCA_035538255.1 Terriglobales bacterium | reverse complement strand
CCCGCGAGATCCTTCGGCCAAAAGAGGGCCTCAGGATGACAGTCCCGCATGGGTTTCGTGTGCCCCCTCCGTGTCATCCGCCTGTAACCCCCTCCGTGTTATCGCGTCTGTAATGCGAACAATCGTTGCCTTATCCGGTCTGTAAAGTGAACAATCGATCGTTGCCACATCGCGAGTCGCCTTTCCATTAGCTCAACTGCTGAATGCCCCACTGCGCACGCTGGCGGACGGCGGGGTTCACCTTCGAATCCTGCTGGATGCGGCGCAAGCGGTCCTTGGCGTCGCTCTCGCGCATCTCGACGAAGAGATCGATGAGCGCGATCTGCACGAGTGGCGATTGCTGATCCTGCAAGGCATTCAATAAGCCCGACCGCACCAGCCGATCGTCCTTGTAGCGCCGCAGCGCATCGAGGGCAGCGAGGCGCACGTCCACGCTGCTGTCGAAGCGCAGGACATGCAGTAAAGCGGCAGCGATTTCCGGATCCGGACGCTCTACCTTTGTGCTGTAGTTCACGCCCTGCAGACGCTGGCTGGCCGACTGCTGCTCCAGCATCGAGAGCGCCACGAGCTGACGAAGATTGGTCAACTCGGATTGCATCGTGACCATCTGCGGGTTCTCAACAGGACGCGAAGATGAGTAATGCTCGCCAACGATGAACCCAATCAGCAGTAGGCAGGCCGCAAGTGCACTCGCCAGGGGAGGCGCGAAGGCGCTGCGCATCCATGCGGCGAACCAGTTTCGATGTTCTCGCGCCAGACTACTCTTCTCCCAGCGTCCCTCCTGATAGGCATTGAGCATGTGCTCGAAGCGAGCACGCGATGCCGGGCTCGGCTCCGGTTGCGGCAATGCCGCAAGCTTCTGCCACATCTCAACGTCGGCGCGGCACTGCGCGCACAGCTCCGTATGCTCGCGTGCGAAGGCCATACCGGTGGCCGAGAGTCGGCGCTCGCAATAGTCGGATAGGGGTTCGACGAATCGTTCGCAGGTCATTGCAGGATTCCTTTCTCGCCATCGGCGGCGGCAGTCGGATTCGCTTTGCCGCCCGAAAGCTTCTCGAAGACAGTGCGCAACTCACGGAGAGCGCGGTGGATACGCACCTTAACGGTTCCCACTTCGCATTCGAGCATGCGCGCGATCTCCTCGTGCTTGAGTTCCTGAAATCGGCTAAGCACCAATACTTCCCGCTTTTCGTCGGGCAACATGAGCAATGCTTTGTGGAGGAGTGCCGTTTGTTGATCACTCTCGGCGCAATCCTTCGGCATCAGCGCGGGCGACATCTCTGGCTGGAACTGGAGTGCTTCCGGATGCTTGCGGACGTGGTCGAGGCGAGCGTTCCTGGCGATCTGGTACATCCATGCGCGAAACGGCGTTCCCGGTCGATAACTCTGGCGGTATTTAAGGATGCGAAAGAAGACGTCCTGCACCAGGTCTTCGCTGACAGCACGATCGCCGGTGAGCCGGCAGTAGAAGTTGAATAACGGGCTTTGGTAGCGGTCGAATAAGACCGCCAACATCTCTCCTACGCCCTCTCGCACCTGCAACATAAGCTCTTCGTCTGGAAGCGTGTTGGTCATTGCGCGATGCGCGTCGGCCCCGGCCTTCACCGACGTGAGGCCCGACTGGCCGGGGATTCCGATATGCGCTGTGGCCATGGCTTGCTCTTCCGCTCGCCGGCTGATCTTCCGCCCCTTTCGAAGATGAAAACTGAACATGGAGGGAAAGGTTACAGGGCAGCCATGGATTTTGACTGACTTACTTCAACACAACCGTGTCAATGGGGACCAGGGCGCGTCGATTGTGGGAGCAAAAGACCGGAAAAACGTAGTAGCATTGGGAAGGAGTTGAAGTCGGTCGCACCCGAAGCGGCTCCGTCCAGATACGCTGTTTACCCTGTTATTCGCTGTTCCGTAGTGGAGAGATTCAAGAAAACCGAGCATTTATGCGGGTTGTGCGGAATATGGCGAAAAAATACGCTGTTCTCTTCGCTGTTATCGGGAAACTTACATTCCAGAGTGGGGTTCAAACCTCTAAGACCTTGGATTTTCATAGGTAACCCGAGGTGTAATAAGGATTTACATCCCTTTCGGATTTTTTGCTTGACCCTCGGGGAATGACCGTTTACGCTACGGCTTCTGCCTAGGTCTGGCCTTCGTGCTGAACCTTTGCTGGATCGAGCAACTCTGCAGGCTGTTTTGGCATCTCCTGTCGCGCTGCCAGAGTTCTCCCCGGAAAAATTCGCAGCACGCGGTCAAGAACGAAGATCCTGTGACTTTTTAGGCTCCTGCGCCGTCTAATGGTAAGCAACTGCTTACCTGGGCTCTCAGAATTCCAGAAAGTGTAAAAACGCAATCCATCTTCAAGATTTTAAAAAGAAAGGAACCCTATCATGCGCTCTGATTTGATTTATGATGCTCTCGGGACCGTACAAAACCGATATCTCCTGTGCCAGGTTGCTTCGAAGGCGACCCGCAAATTTCACAAGCCCAACACTCGCGTACAAGAGACGATGAACGAAGTCCTTACCCGTGTGGGCAGGGCCAACGATCCTGACCGGGTAATGGGATCGGCAGCAGAAGAAGCGTTCGAGCCGCAGCGGCGGGCTGCTTAAGCAGTCTCCGCCGCGCGCCCGGCGCGGCGTTTTCCCCCAAGGATCCTTCGCAGATTTTCAGACGTT
>DATLKS010000735.1:0-5681 GCA_035538255.1 Terriglobales bacterium | reverse complement strand
AAGGGGAAGTTCTTCTGCAGTGAAGCATCAAAGAACTTCTGCAGCGGCCCGCGGATCGCGAGCACACGAGCGGCATTGCCGAGTGTTCCCTTTTCGGGACGTATCAATGCCGCTGGATTCACGTACGGTTCGCAGGTCGTGACCGCGACGCAATTCCGGTCGTAAAGCGGATTGATCAGCGGCTCATTCGGGTTCACGTTGGGTCGAACTGTATGCGTCGTGCTGGCGTTCAAGCCGTTGGCATCGCTGAGTGTCGGCATGAAGGGGTATTCGCTGTTGATGCGGACTAAGCCACTCGTCGTCCAGCCGCCGACGATGGCCTGAATCGGCGACCACGCGTCGCTAAGAAATGCTCGGCGGCGGCCGAACGGCATGTCATATACGTATCGCGCAGTAAACCAGTGCGGCTGGTCGAAGGTCGAGATCGAATAGTCTGAGCTCAGAGGGGCTCCAAAAGTCACGTTCCCGCCGCTCGATGTGGGAGTGGTCAGAGTCCGCGTGTCAGGACTTGCATCGGAGGCGTTATCCATCGACTTCGAATACGTGTAGTTCACCGTGGCTTCCAGACTCTTCATCCGGCTCGTGAAGCTGACGTAGCCAGCATGGCGAATACTGCTTCCCTGTGAATTGAAATATTCGTTCAGATTATTGAAGCCCTGGTACGTGCTCGCCAGCGAACCCCACGGAATCGCGATTTTGTTGCTCAGCAGATCCGTGCGTCCGAGCGGATCGGTGAAGGTCGTCTCAGTGCCGATCGGCTGCACCGCTGTCCCGCGGGGCGCGTTTGGGTCCGTCGCGACCGCGTTCTCCATCTGCTGGACGAGGTTGAAGTCGCGCGGATTGATGTTGATCAGTTGCGTGTACAGGTCTGCTCCCTTGGAGCCCACGTACCCGAGCTCCAACACGGTGTTGCGTGCGATTTCCTGCTGGATCGTCAGGTCCCAGTTGTGCACGTAAGGAATGTGCGTGTCAGGCGCAATTGCGTATCCCGGAATGCCCAGGCTGGGCAGATAGACGAGGCCATTTGCCGGGATGTTCAGCGCCTGCGCCGGCGTCAGCGACGGATTGATCGCCGCCGGATTGCCGGAGAGCCGCAACGCCGAAGTAGGATCGACGCTGCCGCTGGAGACATTCGTTCCGCTCGACAAGGTTGATGCATTCACGAACCCACCCAAATCGGGGTTCGGTAGCCGATTGTTGCCGAGGATCGACTGGTGCGAAATTCCGTAGCCGCCGTGCACCACCAAGCGGTCGTGGTACTTCGAAGGGCTCCACGCGAATCCCAGTCGAGGTTCAAAATTCCATCGATCGATGGGCTCGATGTACTTCGACGAGCCGTGGCCGGCATACTGGAACGGCACTACCAGAAACGAAGTCAGCGTCGTCGTGGTGCCCGGCAGCGTGATCGGCGTGCTCAGCGGGAAGGACTGCACCAGTTCCGGATGGAACGAGCCTTGCAAATCGTTCTTTTCCGTGCGTGGCAGTTGCAGATCGTAGCGCACGCCCAGATTCAGAGTGAGATTCGGCTTCACTTTCCAGTCGTTCTGAATAAATCTGCTGCCGAGTTCCAGCGGTAGTAGTAGTTCATCAGCAGCGGACGCACGGCGATCTGGTTGGGAATTCCCAGCAGGTAGCTCGCGAACGGATTGCCGCCGTTGGCGGTGCTCGTCGAACCGAACTGCGCGCTGGTCTGCGCCACGCGGAAGTCCCAACGTCCACCGGAGGCGCCGAAAAAGGGCGCCACGTTCAGCAGCGCATGCGTTAGGTCGACGCCGAACTTCCACCTCATCGCGCCGCGATCCCAGTAGATCATGTCGACGACGTTGTAGCGTTCTTCTGTGTTGTAGTTGTTCGTCGAAGCCGAAGAGCCGATGTTCGTGAACGCGTCGTAACCGTTGCTGTCGCTGCTGAACTGGAACAGCGGCATGCCGCCCTTGGTCAGGCTCGGAAGTCCCAGTTCAGTGGAAATGTTCCGTCCAGTCTTGATGTTGAATTCAGGCGAGTAGTCCTCGCTAAAGGTGCCGCGCGTGTAGTTGAGACGCAGGTCGTTCATCAGCCGGTTCGTGATCACGTGCGTATCGGCGATCACGAACTGCCGCGCCCAACTGTACGCCGCTGAATTTCCGTTTACGTCGCTGCCGAAGCCGCGCGTGCCGACTGCCGGCACGTACGTGTAGCGGAAATTGGCTTTATTCTTGTCGGTAAAGTTGTGATCGATGCGCACCGTCCAACGAGTTTCGTTCTGCTTGACAAAGCGATTCACCACGTAATTCTTCACGCGCCCATTCGGGTCCAGGTGCCAGTCGCCGGGCTCGGGCATATACTGCAGCGCCTTCAGCGCGACTGGATCGATCAGCGACTGCGGGATCACATTCCCAGGAAACGCAGAGGGATTCGGCGACGACACGCGCTTCATTTGTCCGTTCACCAGGTTGTACTGCTGGTAAATCGTGCTCGGCCCAACCGATGTTAGGTTGAAACGCGCAGCGACGTCGGTGGGCAGCCATCCGCTGCTCGTGCGGACCAGATTGCTGAAGTCGCCGTGGCGCATTGCGTCGGTCGGCAGGAGCGTATCTTGTACCAGGAAATCCTGGCGATACCGCGGTTCGCCGCCGAAGAAGAAGAAGGTCTTATTGCGGCCGTCATAGATCTTTGGGATCCACACTGGCCCGCCGAGCGTTCCTGAGAACTGGTTGAAGCGGAGGTTGTTGGGCGGACGCGTGCTGCCGGCCGTCCACTTCTCCGCGTTCGTAATCGGATTTCGCGTGTACCAGAGCGCCACACCGTGGAACTGGTTCGTACCTGATTTTGTCGTAACGTTGATGACGCCGCCGCCGGTCTGGCCGTACTCGGCCGAGTATGCTGACGTCTGCACGGAGAACTCCTGCACCGTCTCGGGAGTAAAGTCCACGATTGCGCGCGCGATGCCGACCCCAGTGTTGTTCACGCCGTCGGCAAGCATCGTCGCGCTGCCCGACCGTCCGCCATTGATGTTGATGTTGAAGCCTGGCACTGGCTGTCCGGAAGTAACATCGGCGTCTTCGCTGCCGGCGGTGCCGCTCACGTTCGGGGCCGTGAGTGCCAGATCCAGCACGCTGCGGTTGAACAGTGGCACATCCTGCATCTGCCGCGCCGTGATCGTCTGTGTCTGCGTCCCGGACTCGGTATTTATGAGTGGCGCCTGCGCTTCAACCGAGATGATGGTTGCGACCGAACCCGGCAGTAAGGTCACGTTGCGCGTGACCGTCGTGGCGGTGTCGACCTTTACTCCATCGTAGATCGCCTTGCGGAACCCGGGCGTTTCCACCTCAACCCGATATGTGACCGGATCGAGATTGCTGACGACGTACGTTCCGGCGTTCGTCGTTTTCGTGACAAACTTCTGGTTGGTGCCGACGTTGGTCACGGTAATCGAGGCGTCGGGAACGACAGCCCCTTGTGGATCGAAGACGGTGCCGCTGATGGCGCTGCGATTAGTCTGGCCAACGGAGGAAGATGCCACAGTTAGGATGAGCGAAACGAACAAGCAGTTCCGGAAGTCCCGATATGAGACGGAGAACCTGAGCGTGTCCAGGAAACGCATTTACCCCTCCCAACCGGCGCCAGGTTGCATGTACAACATTCATACAATGTGAGGACCTTCGCGTTCGGTCGGCACATATTTTAGGCCGCGGCTTGTGTCATGTAGCACTCGCTCACCTCGGTAATCAAGGCATCCAGCGAACTCTCTCCATATTTCGCATTACGAAACGGACAAGTCATGGTATTGCAGATTGCTTCTGTATCCATAAAATCAGCGTATTGTGACGGAGTAGCTTGGCCAATTCAAGCAAGCAAGGCAACCCGAAGCCGGGCTTAGCTGTTGTGTATTGCAAAACAAATTTTGGTCCCGAAATTGAACTTCTAAATCACGGAATCGCGAAACTCAAATTAAGAGCTGTGCTCTTTCGGTGGGTGCGCTTAGTGTTTGTCTTTTGCTACGGTGATCATGACTATGGAAGGCCGCCTATTGAACTCACTTCTTGCGATATTGCTGATGATGCCGTGTGGCATGGCTGCGGCGCAGGGTCCGG
Source organism: Terriglobales bacterium (assembly GCA_035538255.1). Lineage (GTDB taxonomy): Bacteria > Acidobacteriota > Terriglobia > Terriglobales > Acidobacteriaceae > Gp1-AA112. The sequence goes on along the minus strand of DATLKS010000735.1, from coordinate 1,608 downwards.
ATCCAACAGCTGGCAATCTGCCGCCGAACCGCCAACCCGCTAATCCCAAGCTGCCGACTTTGTACATTGTCGGCGATTCCACGGTCCGAAACGGTCGCGGCGACGGTGGTAATGGGCAATGGGGATGGGGCGATCTCATCGGCGCCTATTTCGATCCGGCGAAGATCAACGTAGTGAATCGGGCGTTGGGCGGCCGTAGCAGCCGCACCTTCATCACCGAAGGACATTGGGACAGCGTCGCAGACGCGCTTAAGCCAGGCGATTTCGTGATGATCCAATTCGGGCATAACGATGGAGGAGCCATCAACGACGAAACTCGTGCACGTGGATCCATCAAAGGAATCGGAGGTGAAACTCAGGAAATCGACAATCTCCTGACCAAGAGGCATGAAATCGTACATACCTACGGGTGGTATCTGCGAAAGTACATTGCAGACACTGAGGCAAAAGGAGCGACTCCGATCATCTGCTCCCTGGTACCGCGGAAGATCTGGACAGACGGCAAGATCGTCCGCAATAAGGATGACTATGCGGGCTGGGCGGCTGAAATAGCCCATTCGGATCGAGTTCCGTTTGTGGATCTGAACGAGATCATTGCGAAGCGTTACGAGGAGATGGGCCCGGAAAAAGTAGACCCACTATTTGCAGACGAGCATACGCACACAACGAAGACCGGAGCGGAGCTGAACGCGAAATCGGTGATCGCAGGTCTCAAGGTACTTAAGACCGATCCGCTCGCCCCCTATTTTTCGTCGTTGGCGGCAGCAGTTCAGGTGCGGTAGTTAGATCCTGAGCCAATTCTTTCGGTTCTGCCGTTGACGCCGGCTGCACTAGAGCGAAGGATGAAAACCTCGTCGCTACTGCCTCAGCGAGCGTTTCGTGAAGACTGCGGCAAGGTCAGCACATCGGAAACTGGCAATTCCGGATCAAGTTCCGCAATTTATATCTGAATCGGAACCGAAATCGCCAGCGGATCGCTAATGTCCCGACGATAAGGTCAATCCGCCGATATCGCTGTCCCCGATAAGAACGGAAAAGTACATGGTTGGCTTGGCTGGTTGACCTACCTTATAGAGCATGTTGGCGACCACTCCTACCATCGAATAATCCACATTACCGCCGCGTGCACCCACGTGCAGATGCTTGCCCAGCGGATCTTCACCGGGAAAAGATTCTTTCGCTAACTGACTGCTGATAATGACCGTCTTTTGGCGACCAGCGCGATCTCCGCTAGTAAAAACCGCCGCTCATTCTCGACGATCTCACGGGAAACGCGACTTTGAACTGATATTCGTCGTGGATGGTATATACGGTTCTGAATTCGTTTTCACAGCAGTATTGATTCGCTATCTTTTTCTGAAGTGAAAGAGGGGCTGTCAATCCGTTCCTGCGTTCCCGCAAGATTCAATCAGCTATCAGGCTTCTGAGCATTTCCATGATGAGAGCGGCTCCATCAATGCCGCACAGGTTTGCGTCTGCGGAGCTGATTGGACGGTCGTTCGGTACGGCATGCAAAACGATTACGGGCAGCCGCTTATCTTTTGCTGTCGCCGTGATCTTGTCCTGCAATGATCGTGAGAGAGAGTGTCCAACAATTACAGCATCAAT
>DATLKS010000734.1:0-21609 GCA_035538255.1 Terriglobales bacterium | reverse complement strand
ATGCGAGCACTGGAAGAGAAAGCCGCGATGGCGCGGCGCATGTCGGATTCCGCTACCGGCCCTGTGCCCTGGCGGAATCGGCTGCAGGAACGGGCAGCGACGTTTGCGACACACGCCCAGATGATCCGAACCATGATCTTAGGAGAGCCGCCGGCCGTCGAGGAACCTTTACCCGTGAAGGAACAGGATTCGCCCGAAAAAGACGAACTGCGAGACCGCGTCGGATAAGCGTTACTGATCGCCGTCGATCTCCATCAACTTTCGGCCGTACGTTCTTGATCCGACGTTCGATCGCAGCAGCATCTTTCAGGGGAATGGCAGGCGCGCTTCAGGAAATGCAACGCTTCTTCCAAGGCAACCAGTGCGTTATTCTCCTTGCGCATTCGCTTGAGAGTGGCAATGCCGACGGAACCGCCGATAATGCAAAAATCTGCACAGAATCCAGTTGGGTCTTGATGAATTCCACCCACGGAAGTGACCCGTCTGGTTGCTTGCCCGCCGCGCCAGTTACTCGGAGTTCGGCAGCAGCAAGCACCCAACATGTTCGGTGCTACCACGATTACCAAGCGATAGTCGACGGATTTGTTTGCCTTGCCGCATGAATTGGTCGATTCCGTTCCATTATGGAACAGATCAAAAGTATGAGCGACGGATAGCAACACTCTCGTTTTCGCTGTTATTACGCTGTTTTTCGCTGTTCCGTCGCATGGGAAAAATCCGGCGGTACCCGTAATTACTTGATGGCTAAAGGCTTGCGAGAAGTTATCGATTGTTCGCGAAGCTTGATTCGAAATTACGCTGTTTTTTGCGCTGTCAATTACGCTGTTCCTGCAAGAACAGCGAAAACGGCAAAATCAGACGTATTACGACTTGGACGCATAACATTGCCCGGTTCTTTTAACGAAGAGAACCGCCGTGCAGGGTCGAAAAGCAAGGTTGACATGGGAGAAACGTCGGAACGCAATCGCTTCTAAAATCGTTCGTAAGCTGAGCGCCTCATCGCATGCGCATTCCTGCGAGCCTGCGCGAGAGTCCGCCCCCTTTGCTCAAACTCTTGAATTGCTTTTTCATCATCGCGTACTGTTTCAGGAGTTGATTCACTTCCTGCACGGTGGTGCCTGATCCGCGCGCGATGCGTTTGCGCCGGCTCCCGTTTATCGCCTCATGATGATCGCGTTCATATGGCGTCATCGAATTGATGATAGCTTCTACGCGATTCAGCTCTTTATCGTCGACCTTATCGGCCATGTTCTGAATGCCGGCGAATGGGCCGATGCTGGGAAGCATTTTGACAATGCTTTGAAGCGAGCCGAGCTTCTTGATCTGGCGTAGTTGCTCGCGGAAGTCTTCGAGGGAGAATCCGTCGCCGCTGAGCGCCTTCTTTGCGAATTCTTCCGATTTCTTTGCATCCAGTTTTTCCTGGGCTTTCTCGACGAGCGACAGGATATCGCCCATTCCCAAAATGCGACCGGCAATTCGGTCTGGATGGAACGGCTCCAGGGCGTCGTACTTTTCTCCGACGCCGAGGAACTTGATGGGCTGACCGGTGACGTTGCGGATCGAGAGCGCAGCGCCACCACGCGCGTCGCCGTCCATCTTTGTGAGAATCACGCCTGTGAGATTCAGTTTCTTGTGAAACTCATTGGCCGAGTTGACTGCGTCCTGACCTGTCATTGCATCGGCCACGAACAGAATTTCCTGTGGATTCAGCAGCTTCTTCAAAAGCTGCATTTCATCCATCAGCTCGTCATCGATGTGCAATCTGCCAGCGGTGTCGACGATCAGCACATCGCATCCGGAGTTTACCGCCTCCCGGCGCGCTTCTTTTGCTAACCTCTCGACCACGGCGGTCGAAGCCTCGCCGTCTACTTTGCCTTCATAGACATTCGTGCCAATCGCGTCCGCGACGATCTTCAGTTGCTGGCGAGCTGCGGGGCGGTAAACATCTACCGAAACCAGCATCGGACGATGTCCGCCTTTCTTAAACCACTGCGCCAATTTTCCTGAAGAAGTCGTCTTGCCGGAACCCTGCAGGCCCGCCATCAGAACCACAGTGGGCGGCTGCGACGCGAACTTGATTTTGGCGGGGTCCTTGCCCAGAATGGTAATAAGCTCGTCGTGAACGATCTTCACCACCTGTTCTGTAGGTGAGATCTGCAGCATTACCTCTGAGCCAGCCGCCTTCTCGCGAATGTGGTCGATCAGCTCTTTTACGACTTTGAAATTGACATCGGCCTCGAGCAGCGCGAGACGGATTTCCCGAAGCGCTTCCTGCATGTTCTCTTCTGTCAGGGATCCCTGGCCGCGCAGGTTCTTAAACGCTCGCTGAAGTTTTTCGGAGAGATTCTCAAACATAGACTCTCCTCAATTCTAACTTGTCGCGACACTGACACGATGGTGTGAGCAGCTCGCCTTGGCCGACTGAGGCTGTCGTAGGAGTTGCCTGGTAATCTCGGTTTTGGCACTGAACGCGCCCTTGGCCAAGGCATCTAAATAGTTAAGATTGGCGGAACGGCCCACTCAGTGACTCGGGCCACGGAGGAAGGACAAATGAAGCAAATTGCTCGCTTTATCATTTCGCTGTCATTGGCAAGTGCACTCACCGCTCCGATTGCAATGCAAGCACAGGATCGGGATGACCACCGGGATCGCGATGACCGAAATCGTGTCTATGATCGGGCACATCACGACTATCACAACTGGACTCCAGATGAAGACCGCTCCTATCGTCAGTGGTATGGAGAGACTTACAGCGGTCGGCAATATCGCGACTATCGAAAGTTACACCGCAAAGACCAGGACTCTTATTGGAACTGGCGGCACAACAACGATCATGATCGCGATGACCGCGACCGCGACAAGCATTGAGTCGTTGCTATAACGGAAGGTTCAGAACTGCGGTTCTGGACCTTATTTTTGCGTAATCTGGAGAGGAGAAGATGACGCGGGGAATCGAACTCACTACGGCGCGATGAGCTTTAGCAACTCTCCCGTTGCGGGAAGTCGACCAGCTTCTTTGTAGTCGAAGAGTTTTGCTCCATCTTTAAATATCTGCAATTGACCAGGAGGGCCGGTTCGAACTTTGACTGGAATGCCTCGGTCAGCAGCCGCCTGGCGCAGGCTCACGGCCGCGCGTAGCAAATCGAATCAAAACAGACAGCGCCTTATTTCGATCATGCTTCGCCTCTCCAAATCTCCTTGGCGGCAAGGATTGTGTTCACGTGAATCGTCACTGTGTCCTGCACATTTCGCGCATATCCACCCGCGTAAGTAATCATAACGGGAATGCCGCGCGCTCTCGCAACTTGAAAGACAAGATGATCACGTTCTTTCAATCCATTAATCGTGAGAGCCAGGCCACCAAGCTGATCTTCACGGTACGGATCGGCTCCTGCAATGTAACACAGCAGATCGGGAGTAAAGCTTCGCAGGCCGGAGCTGAGCGACTGATCGAGCCAGGCGAGATATTCCTCGTCGCCTACGCCGTCTGGCAGATTGACGTCAATCGAAGATGGCGGTTTATATGCAGGATAGTTGTTCGCCTGATGCAGCGAGATAGTGAAGACTTCACCGTCTGATTCCGATCCCTCCTCGGCAACTCTGGACCTTACCTGCGCACCGGAGACACTCGGTAGCGGACCTCCCCCGCGGTGCTTAGGAGGAAAAATTGCTGCGGTGCCGTTGCCGTCGTGGACATCGCAATCCACTGTCATCGCGCGGCGGATTCGATTTAGACGCTGCATCTTTCGGATGGCGATTGCCACATCGTGAATCATACAGAAACCTTCCCCGTGATCCGGATGCGCATGATGAAATCCGCCTCCAATGTTGACGCATACGCCATCTTCAAGGGCTCGCTGAGCCGCGAGGATTGATCCTCCCGCCGAGAGCCAAAAGGCCTTCACCAGTTCTGGTGAATACGGCAGCTCCATTTGCAACTCTTCCTGTGGGCTGAGCTCTCCGTGTAGTAATCGGTCCACGTAATCGGCTCCGTGCACCAGGCGAACATCATCGTCGGACGCAGGCTGTGGGGCAATGAAGTCATCTTCATCAGCCTCATGACTGGAAACCAAACGATCATGGATCATCCGGTATTTCTGCGCAGGAAAAACGTGTTGACCAATCGGAAGAAAGTAGTTATCGCTATAAACCAGGCGAAAAGGTAAGCGCATGAGAGAGGCAAGAGGGCGGAATCATTATTTCATCGGGTTCCACCCGACACGCAACTTTGCCTCGCGAATAGATTCAAGCATTTGAGATGCTTCCCTACTCGATTTGAGAACGAGATGATCGCGATCATCTGGTTCTCTTTTTGGTTTTGGTCGCCTCATTCATTTGACCACTTACACTCGCCAGAACTTTCTCGAACGCCTGCTGCGCGGTCATCTCTTTCCGGCCGCCTTTGTTCTTGCGGTACTTGTGCTCACTTCCGCAGGTGCGGCAGCGCGTCTTCTGGACTTCCTCTCCGCTCATCGTCACCACAGAATGGTCAGTTGTGCGCTGGCAGCGTGAGCAGTAGTCGTCGATATCGTCACCAAGTCTTGGCATATGGAACCTCTCTACTCGTTTCCGGCGGAATACTAGCATGTCGAATCGATCGGTTCCGAATACGTGGAGCATCCCGATGCTAGACTCTAGCCATGCGCGGTGGGCGCGGACTTTTTATAACATTTGAAGGGCTCGACGGCTGCGGCAAGACGACGCAGTTAGCGCATTTGAAAGAGACTCTAAGCAGCCGCGGCCCCCTTGTGCTCTCCACGCGCGAACCCGGCGGTACGGCGGTCGGAGAGCGGATCCGCTCCATCCTGCTCGACTCCCGCACAGCAGGTCTCTCTTCGAGAGCTGAACTCGCGCTCATGTTCGCAGACCGCGCTCAGCATGTTGAGGAGGTCATCGAGCCGGCACTCCAGTCTGGCAAGATCGTGCTCTGCGATCGTTACACCGACAGCACGGAAGCGTACCAGGGCTACGGACGACAACTGGGATCTGAGCTTGTCCTCAATCTGCATCGCCAGCTGTGCCACGATCTTTGGCCCGATTTAACTCTTTTGCTCGATTCGGACCTCGATGCCAGCATCAGTCGCGCGCGCAACCGAAACCAAAATGTCAGATCCTCGGAAGGACGATTCGAAGCTGAAGACGAAGTGTTCTTCCGTCGCGTCCATTACGGTTTTGAGCAGATAGCCCAACGGGAAGCCGCTCGCGTCATTCGCATTTCGACTGGCTCAATTCAGAGCACAGCAGAGGAAATCATCAAAATCGTTGAGCAGCGATTTCCCCAGACGGCGAGACGAGCTGAACCCGCAGTCTCGAAAATCGGGAAGCGAGCCTAGCGTGTCTTTTCGCGAATTCCAAGGCAATCATCAAACAGTTGCTCGCCTTCAGGAGATGATCGCGCGTGATCGCTTCCCGCATGCGCTAATCATTGCGGGACCGGAAGGTGGGGGAAAATTTACGCTCGCTCAGATGGTCGCAAAGGCGCTGAACTGCCTGGAGCGGCCGCAGATCAATGGCCTGCCCGACTTCTGCGGCCACTGCAGCAACTGCACTCGAATCGCGCAGTCTGACGATCTGGAGTCCAGATTCGCCGAAGCGGTCGAGACTCGGGAGGCCATGCGCGAAGCCGACAAGCGCGAGGCTCGCATCTTGATCCAAACACATCCTGAGGTGCTCATCGTGCCTCCGGATCCTCCGCAGATGCTGATCAAAGTCGGACAAGTCCGGCAAGTGATCGACTCGGTGTTCTACAAACCTGTCGAGGCGCGCAGCAAAGTGGTGATTTTCACGGAATCGTCGTTCATGAAAGAAGCCGCAAATTCGCTTCTGAAAGTTCTCGAAGAACCACCGGAATATGCAACGCTTATCCTGCTTACGACGAATCCGGGGGAGCTGCTTCCAACCATCCGATCACGATGTGTCAGTTTTACGCTTGCTGCCTTGCCGGTACCTGAACTCGAGTCCGCACTTGCTGCGACGCGGAAAGATCTCAAGCCTGCTCAGCGCCAATTAATAGCCCGCTTAGCGGATGGAGCTGTGGGCCGGGCAGCCAACTTCAAACTAGATGAATATATCGAAGCTCGCGCACAGGCGGTCACGATCTTGCGGAGTGCTGTTACAGGAACCGACCATAGCGAATTGTTTAAGATCACTGAGACATATCGGGCTGGAGCGGAGGGCCGGGACAAGACCGATCAGCTGCTGCGCACGCTGTACTCACTGCTGGAAGACCTGCTCATGCTGAAGTCGAGCGCTCCGGAACTGGTTCGTAATGCTGATATCCAGGGAGAGATTGGAAGAATCGCCCAAGCCGTGGATTTTGAGTGGATCGTAATGGCTGCCCAGCGGCTCGGCGAGGTCGAACGCGGGATGCGTCGAAATTTATTGAGATCTCTATCGTTGGATGCGTTCGCCACGTCAATGGAAAAGTAATTCACCATCGACCCATGCATTTTCCTCGTGGTCTCCATGACTTCGTCGTGAATACCGACTTTTGCGCGAGGGCCAGAGGCTGTGATACGGTTAGCCAAATTCAAGCTGCTTCTCATTCACAGCTTTCTGGCTTTACCCAGCTTACAACCAACTTGGTTGTAGGTTGCGGCGCAAGTTGGCGCGCTGTCTTGAGAGCGATGCCGTTATTGTTGATCTATAAGAACTCGTGATGAAAGACTTAGGAAATTCCGCGGCTGTGGGCCGTGCGCCACAGAGCGCACCTGAAATAGATGATTTTGTGAGCCGCAAGCTGATTCGACCCTCGCTTTCCGCTCCGCAGCGACGGGATACCGGTGCGGAGCGGTTGCTCACAAGCGCGGAGCAGCGCGTTCCCAAGCGCGGTAATGCTCAGGAGCAAACCCACGCTGAGGCGTTCTATTTCCAAAAACAGATGCAGAGCCGCACTCCGATGATCGTGGTCCTCAAGGATGGCGAGGAAGTGCATGGTTGGATCGATTGGTACGACCGCAATTGCATCAAGATAAACCGCAGCGGGCAGTCGAATCTGCTTATCTACAAGCAGAGCATTCGCTACATCTTTAAGGCGGGTGAAAACGGGAAGCGCTAGCCTTCTGTTTTTTGAAGACGCCTTCTAAGCGGCCGTTTCACAGTTCTCAGCGATGCTGAAGCTCTACACTCCACGCGATGCCGCCCAGGTGCTCGGCATCAGCTATCCAGCAATCAAGCAGTGGATTTATCGCAAAAAACTAAAGACCGTGCTTACTCCCGGCGGGCACCATCGAGTGCCCGAATCGGAACTCGATAAATATCTGGCCTCAGTACGCAAGCGTGGATCCATTCCCAAACGCCGCCAGACATTCCGGCGCATCAGCGGGCGCAATCAACTGATCGGCAGGATCATGGATGTGAAAATAGACGGACTCCTCGCGCAAGTGACGCTTGGTATCGGCGACCAGAAGATTACCTCCATCATCACCGCCGACGCCGCCCGCGAAATGCGCCTCGTCAAAGGCATGGTCGCCGCCGCACTGGTTAAATCCACTGAAGTAATGATCGTTCTGCCCGATTAGGTGTTTTCTAATTGCAGGCTTCCTGCGTCAATTTGTCGCCGACCACGGGCAGCAATGGCCAGCTTATCGTATTGACTGTCCGGTTCAAATCGCATTAACTCATATATGAGTACCGCACTGTGGCTTCATTTACGCATTCCGACGACGAGATCGTGACCAGCACTCCCGACTCGCTCAAGTTTCCAAATCCGGATGCACTCTTGAGCACTGCAGCAACGGCACCCTCGCCAACACCTACTTCATCGGTCACGCGTCTCGATGTGGCAGGCGCCTTCGGCGATATCGGGGTTCTGTTCCCGCTAGCAATTGCTTTAATCAGCCTCAACGGCCTCAATCCCACTGCGGTTTTTTTGGCTGCCGGACTCACCTACATTCTCGCTGGCTGGTATTTTCAAGTTCCAATTGCCGTACAGCCGCTCAAGGCTGTAGCAGCTATTGCCCTAGCTACTGGACTGCCTTCGTCAGCGATCGCCAGTGCAGGATTACTGATGGGCGTAGTTCTGGCATTGGTCGCACTCACCAACACTGCACGGTGGTTAGCGAAGCTGTTTAGTTTGCCGATCGTGCGTGGCATCCAGCTCGGCCTGGGACTGCTGCTGGCGCGCGAAGGCTTGCGATTGATGCTGAGCTCACAATCAGCTCTCAAGCTCTGGAGTGTTTTTGCCTTAAATGGCTGGGAGATCGCTTTGCCCGCAGCGATACTGCTGTTAGCTTTTCGGAACTCTACGCGATATCCAGCCGCCCTGGTCCTGCTCATCGCCGGAGTTGCAGTAGGCCTGTTTGCACAATGGGACAAAATACCGGCTTTCTTCTGGGGACCTCTTCCGCTCACTCTGCTGCATCCGCGTGCCTATGAAATGCGGAGAGTTCTCACCCTACTGGTGATTCCGCAATTCGCGCTGACTTTCGGCAATTCGATTGTCGCCACCGAGAACACCGCGCAAATTCTCTACGGTTCGCAAGCGCGGCGAGTCACCATCCGGGGACTCAGCTTGAGTATTGCGCTGGTGAATCTGATCAGTGGAATGATTCAAGGCGCCCCGATGTGCCATGGCTCGGGAGGCATCACGGCGCATTACAAGTTTGGCGCACGGACGGCGAAGTCAAGCTACATCATCGGCAGCATCTGCCTTGTGCTCGCTTTGCTGGGCGAGGCCGCGATGGGGATCCTGCACGTTATACCCACTGCTGTCTTAGGCGTTTTCCTGGTTTACGTGGGCATTCAGCACGGCGCATATCTGCGTGACATAGTCCAACGAGCTCCGCTCCTTTGGATTGCCATCGCAGTGGGGGTCGTTTCGCTGGCAACAACGAATCTAATGTGGGGATTCCTCGCCGGATTCCTTTTGCAAGGAGTAATCTTCGTCTATCAAAGATACCGACCTCAAACCCAGTCGCAGATTTCAATATGACAAGCCGGGAGTCGCCCGTAAATACGTATCGTCAATTAGCTGTTTCAGCATGAAATCGGCGACGTCGGCGCGCGAGATCTTGCGTTTGATTGTTTTGTCCGCTGCCGCAAATCCTGCCCGGTAATTACCAGTTCGCGGACCATCGGTCAACATTGCAGGGCGCACAATAATCCAATCGAGCCGACTCTCACGGACGATTTGTTCCTGCAATTCCTTGTCGTTGAAAATATTTTTCAGAATGGTCGGCCGAATCACATGAGCGAAGAAAAATCCGAGTTGGCCTCTGCTGTCGCCGACATCCAGCGAGCTTTCGAGCACTAACCGTCTCACTCCGTTCTTCTGCATTGCCCGAACCAGGTTTCGAGCGCCATCTGACTGAATTGTATTTTTGCGAATGACCTGGGTACCAAGCGCGCACAACACGCCGTCCTGACCGGCAACAGCCTGCTCAACGGCCCTATCGTCTGTCACATCTCCTTTTACAATTCGGAGATTCTGATGCGCGAGGGAGAGTTTTTCAGGAGCGCGGGCAAAAGCGGTGACCTCGTGCCCCTGTTCCAGAGCTTGCTTTACTAGTTCGCGTCCGGTACCTCCAGTAGATCCGATTACAAGTAGCTTCATAGCGATGTCCCGGGCCGATGACCTCAATCTATCATCCAATTAGGGAATGGGAACCTTCACACCACATGTCGTTGTCATAGGCGCCGGATGCGCGGGGCTAGCCGCAGCGGGAATGTTGTCGCGAGCCGGCGTTCGCGTGCTTATTCTCGAAGCTCAGAATCGCGTTGGCGGCCGTGTGCTCACGCTTCATCCTGCCGGTCTCGATGTTGCAATCGAGTTAGGTGCCGAATTCGTGCACGGCAGGCCGCCGGAATCATTTGAGTTGATTCACAACGCTGGCCTAGAAGTTTCTCCGGTAGAAGGGGAACCGTTCTGCTCGAACGAGAAAGCTCTCGGCCCTTGCGATTACTGGTCGCGCATAGAGAAGGTGCTCGGCCTTATGATGCGCAAAGCGCATCCCCACCAGTCGTTCGATGAATTCATGCGTCAGTTGCACGATCCCGAGGTGCGCGAGGAAGACACGCGCGCTGCATGCAACTACGTTCGCGGATTTCACGCAGCGCACCCCGAGGAGATCAGCGTGCAATCGCTGATCGAAGGAATCAAGGCAGAGGAGAAGATTGATGGAGACAGTCAGTTCCGTCTGCCGCAAGGATATGATCGGCTGATCGCCGCAATGCAACAGATGCTTGACCGCGAGCAGTCGCAGATTCGGTTGGAGACGACAGCCAATCGCATCAATTGGCGAAATGGCCAAGTGGAACTCGACATTCTTCGATCTGATGGAACACACGAGAGCATTTCAGCTCCGAAACTGCTGATTACAATTCCACTTGGTCTGCTCAGGGCGACGGACCATGCACAATGCACGATCGTGTTTGATCCACCGCTTCAGCAAAAAGCGCAGCCGCTATCGAAGCTGCGCGTCGGAAGCATTATTCGAGTCACAATGGTTCTTCGTCATCGCTTCTGGACAGAGCTTAAGGCCGAAGGCCGGACATTATCGCGGATGAGCTTTCTCTTTTCAAGCGATCCTGACTTCCCTACATGGTGGACGCAGTATCCGCTCGAGACGCCAGTTCTCACCGGTTGGGCGCCCGCAGACTCCGCCGAGCGCCTCTCGCGATTGAGCAATGCCGAAATATGCGAACGCGCGATTCAGGCGCTCGCGCGAGTGCTTCACATTAGCGCGGAGCGCTGCCGGACAGAACTTGTGCGGGCGTATACCCATAATTGGCAAACTGATCCTTATTCTCGCGGGGCCTACAGCTATGTTGCCGTAGGTGGAGGCGATACGCAGCGGGAATTGGCAGCACCAGTGGAGAACACGTTGTTCTTTGCTGGTGAGGCGACCGATTTCACAGCACACAATGGGACTGTGCATGGCGCAATCGCCAGCGGCTATCGGGCTGCCAAGGAAATCCTGCAGGCGTAATGCGGCTTGTCCGCTAGACACTCGGCCGTGCGCAGCGTACCGACTTGTTCTGGGCCTTCAATAGACCGTCTTATCCCAAACATCCGCGGTGAATCTGCAACATCCGTATGTATCTGGCGTGAGCTTTTGCTCTTGCCTATCCCACAAGAACCAACTGCTCCGCGGAGCTGAAGATCCGTTTACGGATGAGAGTTGTGCACAAGAGCGCCGTCAGGCCGGAAGAGCCGAAGATCATGGCGATCACTACAAACTGATAAATCGCCGAATAGAGCGGAGAAGATCCGGACAGCACCATTCCCGCCATCAGGCCGGGAATCCATACCAGTCCGAGTGAGCGCAGGTTATTGAGTGCCGGAATAAGACTGGCTGAGAACGACTTCTGCATCTCTGGCGAGACGCTCACTTCAGGGGCCGCGCCCAGAGCCAGAGCCGACTCGATCTCGCCGATGTGCGACTCTACTTCCGAGCGAAAGCGCTCGAGAGCCAGTGCGTTCGTGTTCATCGCATTCGCAATGATCATGCTTCCCACAGGTACGATCGACGTGATAGCTCCGTCGATTACTCCTGCCCATGTCATCAAAGCAATCACCGATCCAGATCCCGCCAGGATGGACCAAAATGACACCGCAAAGCTTCCTGGAAGTTTTTTGGTCCGCCGAGCCGAAGTGGCTCCTGCTGCCAACACCATTGCCGAAAGCATGAAGGCGCTGGTCCATTGTGGTCCTTTGAGCATCAGCACAAGAATGAAGCCGACGGCAACGATCTGCGCAAGGCCCCTGACCAGCGCCACGACCGTTTCCCACTCGACATGGATGCCACGCTTACGGGCGACCAGCCCGACGATGATCGCGAGCACCGCCGTAACGCCAGCCTGAGCGAAGCCCAGTACCAACTGATTAGGAAAGAGATGTTTCAACATTCAGCACCTCAGATACCGAGCCGATTCTGATTAGCCTGCCGGCTTGAAGCTGAGCTACTCGCGATGCCAGCCGCCGAGCTTGACGCAAATCGTGCGTCACTAAAACCGATGTCACGCCTTCTTCTGCGATCTTGCGGATCACCGCCTCCACTTCAAACTTTGCCGACTCGTCCAGCGCCGAAGTGGGCTCGTCGAGCAAAAGAACCTTTGGCTGATTCGCCAGGGCGCGAGCAAAACACACGCGCTGTGCTTCGCCACCCGAGAGGTGGCCCACCTCCTCGCCCGCATAGCCAGCCAGGCCGACTCCTTTCAATAGAAGGTCGACTTCGTCATCGGTGAGTGTTTTTCCTTGCTGCTGCGGGCCAAATCGTAAGTTTTGGGCTACCGTTCCGGGAAAAACAAAAGGCCGCTGCATTACCATGCCAACCTGTCGTCGCAGCTCTCGCGTGGGGATCTCGCGGTAGTCCTTGCCCTCCAGAGCAACCGAGCCGCCCGTCGGTTCATCGAGACGATTTAAGAGCCGCAGCAGAGACGATTTCCCGGCCCCGCTCGGACCGACGATGGCCAGCAGCTCACCGGCGTTCACGTCAAAGGTGACATTGTTGACGATGAGCTTGCCCTGCACAGAGCGAACCAGATGCTGTGCTCGAAGGATAAGAGACAACGACTCCCTCACAAGCTGCACAATGGGCAGCAATATGAGTGTATCTGGGCACTTACGACGAGTGGGCGGCGGAGAAATTTATTGGGAGCTGCGCTCCACGACGACCGCCGTCCCGTATGCCAGGACCTCCGTCACGCTCTGCATGATCTCAGTCGCGTCGTAATGAGCGCCAACGACTGCGTTCGCGCCCATTTCTCCGGCGTGCTTGAGCATTAAGTCAAAGGCCTCGCCGCGCGTCTTCTCGCAGAGGTTCGTTAGTAGCGTGATGTTGCCGCCTACCAACGTCTGTAATCCCGCTCCAATCGTTCCAAAGATGGAACGCGAGCGCACGACGATTCCTCGCACGACGCCCAGGGTCCGCACCACGCGATGTCCGGCAATGTCAAAGCTGGTAGAGACCATCTGATGACTGGGTGTGCTTGAGTAGGCAACCATAGAGTGATTATGACGCGCTGCGCGCAGAGACGAGCGCCAGGGATTCAGGAAGACAATAGGATCGAAGCAACCGTCTCGCTTATCTCCTGCCCATTTGGCGGATGTGCAGTGTCGATTGACTCGCGATAATTCATTTCAGCTATAGATGGAGACGGAAATGGGTATCGCAGTTCATGGTCAATGGGAAACACTTTCGAGCCAGTTTGCAGAGGTTGCCGAGCAAGCGGACAAGTTTGTGGTTGCCGTCCACGGCGGAAGGCGACTTGCGGCCAGTGGCATCGCGTGGCGGGCTGGAATCGTTGTCACGGCAAACCACATGTTGCGCCGAGCCGATGACATCGAAATCACGTTCGCAGACAAGTCAAAGCGCACAGCCAGTCTCGTTGGGCGCGATCCAGGCACTGATATCGCCGTCTTGCGCACGGTTAATAGTGAATCTGGCGCACCCACGCAGCTTGGTAGCGTGACGGGGTTGCGCGTTGGGCAGCTCGTTCTCGCCGTAGGACGTTCGACCCTAGGCGATTTGGCTGCCAGCGCAGGTATTGTCGCGCGACTCGGCGGGCCATGGCAGACGTGGCGCGGAGGCAAAATCGACAGCTTGCTGCGGCCAGATGTGACGTTGTATCCCGGACAATCGGGAAGCGCGCTACTCGATTCACAGGCGCATGTGCTAGGTATGAATACTTCTGCGCTCGCCCGCGCAGCCGCGATTACCGTCCCAACGCAAACCATCGAGCGAGTCGTTGGAGAGATTCTCGAGCATGGCGGCGTGTTTCGTCCCTATCTAGGCTTGGCGATGCAGCCGGTTGCTTTGCCGAGGGAGCTGGCAAGCAAATTGAAGATCGAGGGTGAAACCGCGTTAATGGTGATGCAGGTCGAGCCTGACAGCCCGAGTGCCGAAGCAGGAATTACGCTCGGCGATATCGTTCTCAAAATCAATGAACAGCCAGTGAGCGGAATCGACGATATTCAGGCCGTTCTGGGGAGAGCCAAGCGCGGCGATTCGGTGGCTCTGGGATATGCGCGCGGTGGAGGGTTTGCCACAGCGAAGCTCAAATTGGCGGACCGTCCACGGCGCTAAGACATCCAATCGAGGTATATGCAGGCAGCTTTCACAATGGATCTGCCCCGCCGAGCTGCGCCAATCGCGACCGACTCGCCTATTACCGTTGCCATCACTGCGCAATCAGCAGCCCTGCGAGCCAAAATCGGAACAACAGCGCGGCGCGCTGGAGCTCAGGTGGTTGCGGAATCTGCGCAGTATGAGATTTTGCTTTTAGCGGTAGACTCCTCCACGACTCTGCCGGAATCGATTGCTGCCTCGAGTTTGCTGGTTCCGCGCGCCGCGCTCGTTTGTTTAGTCTGGACCGCCAGCCCACCAACACACGAGAGCACTTCGAGACTTCTGCGTGCGGGAGTGGCCGGAATTGTGTCACTGACCGACATCGGAAGATTCCAGGCAGCTTTGCAGGCCATTCGCGCTGGGCTCCAGGTACTAGATCCCGCTTTGACCACAGAGCGAGATCAGGGATTGATCAAAGCGAGGTCTCCCGAAGATCTGACGGAGCGTGAGCAGCAGGTACTCACCATGATGGCCGACGGCTTGGCGAACAAAGAGATCGCGTCACAGCTGGGAATTTCGACCCATACGGTCAAATTTCATATCAGCTCCATTTTAGGAAAGCTGGGCGCCTCCTCACGGACGGAGGCAGTGAGCATAGGAATCCGGAGTGGCAGGGTAGTGATTTAATTGAGGGGACAACTTATCTGCGGCCGCCCTGGGGCGGATTTTGACTTTGAATTGGATGTTGCCACCCTAAGAAACCTCCGTCTTTCGGGGCTTATTAGTCTCCCGTCACGTGCTGCACAGCACGCGCACGCATCGCAGGCTTGCGCGAGAAGCGCAGGCGGAAGCGGTCCAGGTACAGGTAAACGACAGGCGTGGTGAACAGAGTCAGCATCTGGCTCACGAGCAGACCACCCACGATCGCGATTCCCAGCGGGCGCCGCAGTTCACTTCCCGTTCCGGTACCGAGAGCCAGTGGCAGGGCCCCGAACATCGCTGCCATGGTGGGCATCATGATGGGACGGAAGCGCAGCAGGCATGCTTCCCGGACCGCCTCTTCCGGGGTCTTCCCGCCCTCGCGCTCAGTTTGAAGGGCAAAGTCGATCATCATAATGGCATTCTTTTTGACAATGCCGATCAGCAGAATAATTCCAATCATTGCAATGATGGTGAACTCGGTCTTCGTCAGCAGCAGAAAAATGAGAGCGCCCACACCTGCCGAAGGCAGAGTGGAAAGAATCGTGACCGGATGCACCACGCTCTCATACAGCATCCCAAGCACGATATACACAGCCGCCAACGCGGTAAGAATCAGTATCGGCTCGCTCGAGAGCGACGATTGAAATGCCTGAGCAGTGCCTTGGAATCCTCCATGGATGGTGGTTGGAATCCCCATGGTGCGCTCTGCGTTGTCGAGCGCAGTGACCGCCTGCCCAAGAGAGATATTTGGTGCAAGGTTGAACGAGATCGTAATAGCGGGAAATTGTCCCTGGTGTGCGACCGCGATCGCCGTTTCTGACATTTCAAAATGCGCAAACGCGCTGAGCGGCACTTCAACGCCCCGAGAGGAGTGAACGTAGATGTTTTTCAGCGCGTCTGGACTTTGACTGAAGCGCGAATCGACTTCCATCACGACGTGGTATTGATTCTGATCCTTGTACATCACGGAGACTTGACGCTGGCCAAAGGCATCGTAAAGCGTGTTGTCGATTGTGTTCGGTGAAACGCCGAGACGCGACGCCGTTTCACGGTCGATCACTACTGTCGCCTCTAATCCATGGTTCTGCTGATCGCTGGAGACGTCGCGCAACTCCGGCATCGTGCGCATCTTTTCGTATAGACGCGGAGCCCACTGCAGCAGATCCTGAAGATTGTCCCCCTGCAGCGTGTACTGGAACTGCGAGTTACTCCCGCGGCCGCCGATGTTCAGATCCTGCACAGGCACCATGAAGAGCTGCGCGCCGGGAATGTGCGACAGCTTCGGCCGCAGTCGGTTGACCACGTCGAACGCAGATTCTTTTCTTCCCCTCCCCAGCGGTTTGAGCTGGATGAACATGTTTGCCGAGTTCGTGCCGCCGCGTCCGCCTCCGGTGAAGCTAATTGCGGTATCGATCGCTGGATCTTTCAGGATTATGTCATTCAACGTTTGCAGCTTGGCCCGCATCGCTTCGAACGAGACATCCTGCTGAGCGGTAATGCCGCCGCCAATACGCCCAGTGTCCTGTTGTGGGAAAAATCCCTTGGGAATGATGTAGTAGAGATAGACACTGAGGCCGATCGTGAGCAGCGTGATCAACAGGACGAGGGGTTGATTGTCGAGCACCCAATCCAGTGAGTGCCGGTACCCTGTGTGCAGCCAATTGAAAGCCCGTTCGCCTGCGTTGTAGACACGGCCATGTTTGCGACCATGCTCGGACCGCAGGAACTTGGCGCACATCATGGGTGTCGTGGTCAGCGAAATGACCAGTGACAGCATGACTGCGGCGCTCAGAGTGACCGCGAACTCCCGGAAGAGCCGGCCAACGATGCCGCCCATCGCCAAAATAGGAATGAACACGGCGATGAGCGAGGTGCTCATCGAGAGTACGGTAAAGCCAATTTCTTTTGCGCCGAGCAGGGCGGCTGCAACCGGCTTCATTCCTGCTTCCAGATGGCGCGTGATATTTTCGATGACGACGATGGCATCATCTACCACGAAACCGGTCGAAATAGTGAGTGCCATTAATGACAGATTATCGAGCGTATATCCGGCGAGATACATCACGCCGAAAGTGCCGATCAGCGACAACGGCACAGCAACGCTGGGGATGACGGTGGCCCATCCGCTGCGAAGAAAAACAAACACCACCAGGATTACCAAACTCACCGAAATCGCAAGCGTGCGCTGCACATCCTGCACCGACGCGCGAATCGTCGTGGTGCGATCCATTACTACCTGCAGTTTGATGGTTGGTGGAATCGAGGCCTGCAACTGGGGCAGAAGAGCGCGCACGCGATCAACTGCTCCGATGATGTTCGCTCCCGGTTGACGAAAAACCACCAGCAATACCGCTGGCTTCCCGTTTGCGAGTCCAGCATTCTGTGTGTTCTCAACGGAGTCGGTAACGTCGGCCACTTCGTGCAGAAAAACAGGCGTTCCACTTCGTGAGGTAACGATCAGATTCTGGTACTGGCCGGCCTTAAAGAGCTGATCGTTGGTGTTGACCAGATATGCGTCATGCGGTCCTGCCAGCTGTCCTTTCGCTGAGTGAGCGTTGGCGGAGCCTATCGCCGAGCGAACCGCGTCCATGCCAACATTCAGCTTGCTAAGCAACAAAGGATTCACTTCCGCTCGGACCGCCGGGCGTGAGCTTCCTCCTACAAAGACATTGCCGATACCTTCGATTTGCGAGAGTTTTTGCGCAAGTACCGTGTCCGCGATGTCATACATCTGCGGCTGGATCACGATGTCCGACGTAAGCGCAACGATCATGATGGGTGCGTCGGCGGGATTTACCTTTCGCCAATTCGGATTGCTCGGCATATTGGCCGGCAACTGTCCGCGAGCCGCATTGATTGCCGCCTGCACGTCTCGCGCGGCCGCATCGATATTGCGGCTGAGGTCGAACTGCAGAGTGATGCCGGTTGAACCGAGACCGCTCGACGAGGTCATCTGTGTGACACCGGCGATGCGTCCGAATTGGCGCTCAAGGGGGGTTGCCACTGCGGATGCCATCGTCTCCGGAGCTGCGCCGGGCAGATTGGCATTCACGGAGATGGTAGGAAACTCAATCTCGGGAAGCGGCGCAACCGGCAGCTTCGTATACGCCAGCGCGCCCGCAAGCAGCACAGCAACGCTCAGCAGCGAAGTGCCGACGGGCCTACGTATGAATGGGGTCGAGATACTCATAAGGCCAACAGCAACTCAGTCCGCGGCTACGGGCGTTTCCACGGGATTCCCAAGTCGGAAACGACTCAGCCTACGTGCGAGACGATCGAAGAACAGATACACAACTGGAGTCGTGTATAAGGTAAGCACCTGGCTAACTAACAGACCACCAACGATGGTCACTCCCAACGGATGACGCAGCTCTGAGCCCGTGCCAGTTCCCAACGCGAGTGGCAAGCCGCCGAACAGTGCGGCAAAAGTCGTCATCATGATTGGACGAAAGCGTAGCAGGCATGCCTGATAGATAGCTTCCTCCGGCGTCTTCCCTCCTTCGCGCTCGGCCTCCAGAGCGAAATCGATCATCATGATGGCATTCTTCTTGACTATACCGATCAAGAGAATGATGCCAATGAGCGCAACGACTCCTAGATCCATGTGGAAGATCAGCAATGCCAATATGGCGCCTACTCCGGCCGAAGGCAGCGTAGAAAGAATCGTAATCGGATGAATGTAGCTCTCGTACAGCACACCGAGAACGATATACACAGTGATCAGCGCAGCGAGAATCAGATACGGCTCATTCGCCAACGAGCTCTGGAAGACCGCCGCTGTCCCCTGGAAACTGGCGTGGATGCTGGCCGGCGTCCCGATCTGCGCCCCAGCCTGATCGATCACTCGAGTGGCATCGCCGAGAGATGCCCCCGAGGCCAGATTGAACGAGATAGTGGCAACCGGAAACTGGCCCTGATGGTAGATCGCCACTGGAGTGCTAGTGGTCTCGATGTGGGCAAAGGCACTCAGCGGGATGATCTGCGATCTCCCACTGGCGACACTGGGTACTGCCGAGATTCCCGTTCCGGTACTACCCTGGGCGGCAGCCGAGGAGGACCCAGTCGTGTTCTGGCTCGCCGCTGCCGCTCCAACCGTGGGCAGCCCGGTTCCACCTCCGGCCGCGGCGGGCGGAGCTCCACCGGGTGAAGCGTGCACATAGATATTGTTGAGGTCGTCGGGAGCGATCTGCTGATCGGGCGAAACCTCCAGCACCACGTGGTACTGATTAAGCTGGGTGAAGATAGTCGAGATTAGGCGTTGCCCGAATGCGTCGTAAAGTGTGTCGTCGATCATCTGCGGCGTCACGCCGAGGCGTGATGCGGTATCGCGATCGACAACCAAGTCGGCCTCCAGGCTGCCGGAGCCCTGGTCGCTGGCGACATCGCGCAGCTGGGGAATCTGTTGCAGCTTTTGCAAGAGCTTCGGAACATAATCGGCGAGTTCCTTAGCGTTGGCATCCTCTAAGGTGTACTGATACTGCGTGCGGCTGATGCGGTTTTCGACCGTGATGTCCTGCACAGGCTGCATGTAGAGCACCATGCCTGATACCTGGTTCACCTTGGGTTGAAGACGAACAATGATGTCGGATGCGCTGGCCTTGCGTTGATCGCGCGGCTTCAGGTTAATTTGGATGCGCCCGACGTTGGGCGTCATGTTCGTACCATCGACGCCGATGAATGACGACAGGCTCTCAACATCCGGATCTTTCAACACTACGTCGGCAATTTGCTGCTGACGACTCGCCATTGACTTGAACGACACGCTTTCCGGCGCCTCAGTGATGCCGAGAATTACGCCCGTGTCCTGAACTGGGAAGAATCCTTTCGGCACAATGACGTACAGCAGAATTGTGAGTACCAGTGTCGCGACGGTTACAAGGAGCGTGGTGGTCTGATATCTGAGGACGAATTGCAGCGTGCGCCCATATGCATCGATTGTCCGCTGGAACCAGCGCTCCGACGTGTGGTAAAACCAGCCTTCGTGTTCCCTATCGGCTTTCTTCAGCAAGCGAGCCGACATCATGGGTGTGAGCGTCAGCGAGACGAAGGCGGATACCAGAATGGTCACGCTTAACGTGACCGCGAACTCCCGAAAGAGACGGCCTACGATGTCGCCCATGAAGAGCAGGGGGATAAGCACAGCAATCAGCGAGACGGTTAACGAAACGATGGTGAAACCGATCTGCTTGGAACCCATTAGCGCGGCTTCAAGCGGTGGATGCCCGTCCTCGATGAAGCGATCGATATTCTCGATCATCACAATAGCGTCATCCACAACGAATCCGGTTGAGATTGTGAGCGCCATTAGCGAGAGATTGTCGAGCGAGTAACCCAGGAAATACATGACACAGAACGTGCCCACAATCGAGAGTGGCACGGCGACACTGGGAATGATGGTCGCAGAAACGTGACGCAGGAAGATGAAGATCACCAGGACGACGAGAACAACGGTGAGCATCAGCTCAAATTCAACATCCTTCACCGAAGCCCGGATCGTGACGGTACGATCGGTGAGCATCGCTACGCTCACCGACGGCGGCAGTGTGGCCTTGAGCTGCGGCAGGAGCGCACTGATGCGATCGACAACGTTGATGATGTTTGCGCCGGGCTGACGCTGTACATTCATGATTCCCGCAGGAGTGTTGTTCATCCACGCGGCTTGTTGCGCGTTCTCCATGCCATCAACTACGTTCGCGACGTCTTGTACGCGAACCGGCGCTCCGTTGCGATAGGCAATGATGATTGGCTTGTAATCGGCGCCGGAGTAGATCTGGTCATTGGCGCCGATACTGAATGACTGGTGAGGACCTTGAAGGTTTCCTTTCGCCTGATTCGTATTAGCTGCTGCAAGTCCGCTGCGCAGATCTTCAAGACTCAGTCCATAGGAGGCCAAGGCTGTCGGGTTCGCCTGAATTCTTACCGCCGGCTTCTGCCCGCCGCTGAGAGTAACCAGTCCCACTCCGGGAAGCTGAGAAATCTTTTGCGCCAGCGTGGTATCGGCAAGGTCCTGCACTTTACTTAGCGGCAGCTCCTTCGATGTCAGCGCCAACGTAAGGATTGGTGAATCTGCGGGATTCACCTTGCTATAGATCGGGGGATTGGGGAGATCGCGCGGCAGGTAGGTACCCGAAGCGTTGATTGCCGCCTGGACCTCCTGCTCGGCGATGTCGATGTTCTGCTCCAGATTAAATTGCAGGGTGATCAGCGAACCTCCATACGAGCTGATGGAGGTCATTTGATTCAATCCGGGAATCTCGCCGAACTGGCGCTCCATGGGCGCTGTCACGGACGAGGTCATCACGTCCGGACTCGCGCCGGGATAAAACGTCAGAATCTGAATTGTGGGGTAATCAACCTGCGGAAGCGCCGAAACTGGAAGCTGCCGGTAGGCGACAATTCCCGCGAGCAGGATGCCAATCATCAACAACGATGTGGCTACCGGCCGCAGAATGAAGATGCGAGACGGATTCATGCTCAGCTACCGCTGTTGCCACCAAGCGCCTGATCCGCAGGCGCAATCCCAGCTGGCCGGCCGGTGCGCTGGACCTCTACTTTGTTGCCGGGCTGCAGCCGCTCCTGGCCGTCGGTGATCACCAGTTCGCCGGGATTCACTCCAGTATCGAGCACCGCGACCGTGCCTTCGGTAAGCGCGATTTTCACTGGCCTCGATTCAGCACTCTTGTCCTGCTTCACCACATAGACGTAAGTTCCCTGGGATCCGCGCTGAACCGCAGCGGCAGGAATCGTAATAGCATTCTTGCGCGTGTACACCTGCAGGCGCGCGTTCACGAACTGATTCGGATAGAGCGCGCTGTCCCGATTGTTGAATACAGCTTTGAGACGGAATGTTCCCGTATTGGGATCGATCTGGTTATCGATGGTCTCCAGACGTCCATCG